>NZ_JBDPGY010000058.1:0-1859 GCF_039841815.1 Ruminococcus sp. 1001136sp1
GCGTACCGTTCGGTACACGGCGGTTTCAATAGTTGACGTGCACAGACTGATAGGCTGTGGCTAAATCATAGAAGCCACTGTTTATCAGTCTTTCTTTTGTCATGGCTTTCTTAACTGTCGTCAGATTAGCACAATACCAGTGTCCCCTTCGACAGTTTGCCGCCATGTTCGCATAATATTCATGGATTCCCATTTTTATCAGATTTCTCTTCTTTGTTCTGGGCAATTTCCATTGTTTCCATATACACATACGTATTCTGTGATAGAGCCATCCGTTGACGTCATCTATGTTGTTCTTCATACTTGCAATTCCGTAATAGTTAAGCCATCCCCTCGCATACACCTTGATTTTCCCAAGGCTTGGCTTGATTGACTGACATCGCTTACGGGAAGATAACTCCTTCAGTCTGGACTTGAACTTCTTCCATGACTTCGTATGAACTCGGACATAAATGCCTTTTCCGTTCCTTCCCAATGCAAAGCCAAGGAATTTAAAATTTCGGATTGCAAACACGCTGACAGTACGGCTCTTTTCTCGGTTGACTGTAAGTTTCAGCCTCTCCTCAAGATATTTTGTACTGCTTTCCAAGAGTCTCTCTGATGCTCGCTTGCTCTTTGCAAGAAGCACGATGTCATCTGCATATCTTATGCATGGAACACCTCTTTTCAAGAATTCTTGGTCGAACTCATTGAGGTAGACATTTGCCAGCAACGGTGATAGATTTCCACCTTGTGGCGAGCCTTCCTCTGTGTCAATGACTACTCCGTTTTCCATTACACCGCTCTTCAGATAGCGCTTTATCAGCTGTACTACACGTTCATCTTTTACATTCTTTCGGAGAAGATTGATGAGAATTTCGTGATTAAGAGTATCGAAGTACTTTGACAAGTCAAGGACTACAGCAAATGTATAGCCTTGTTCGGCATACTCCTTAACCTTAAGTATTGCGTCTTTTGCACTTCTGTTCGGACGATAGCCATAGCTACCCTCTGCAAACAGCGGTTCATAGATTGGCACTAACTGTTGGGTTATTGCCTGTTGAAGTGTACGGTCTACCACTGTTGGTATGCCAAGCTTTCGCACACCACCATCTGGTTTGGGAATCTCAACTCGTCTTACTGGAGACGGAGTATACTTTCCACGATAAATGCGGTCGGTTATCTCTTGTTGATGTTCCTTTAGATATGGAAGAGCCTCCTCAATGGTCATGCCATCAATTCCTGGCGCTCCCTTGTTTGCCTTGACTCTCTTATACGCTCTGTTAAAGTTGTCTTTATACAGTATCGCTTCCAAAAGTCTCGGCTGTGCACTGTCTCTTTCTTTCCATATCCGATTGAATGACCTAGACGCTTTTGCATACCCTTCGTGTTCCGCACTATCTCTCTGCGAACAGCCATTGTTTTCAATGTTTTCTGCCATAGACGGTCATTCCTCCTTTCTCGGTCATACTTAAGACTCCTACTGATTCGGTCCTTCACCTCTCGGCTACTATGACCTCTGCTGACTTCTGTGCGTTCAGCATTGCTTTATGCAATGGTTACCTCTTTCAAGGCGTACCGCACAGACCTCCCTGGGTACCACACGTTTCTTCCTCTCCATCCATCTGCCTCATTTATCACGCAGGATTCCGTGTAGTTATTGGGCTTTGACTTGGGTGGCAGTCTTACCCTCATGCATAACCTTATATGAGATTTCTGTTCGTCAGACCAGAGATTTGCCCGTGGTTAGTCTGTTCCCACATCCGGCTTCCTTCAGATTCCACCTCACGATGGACACCCTTGCCTTCGGCTATATCCTTCCCACTACCGGGCGGATTCGGGACTTTAACCCGTTAGAAACGTGCGCCGCCAGGCGCACC
>NZ_JBDPGY010000059.1:0-1760 GCF_039841815.1 Ruminococcus sp. 1001136sp1
ATTAGGCGTTTGCGAAACGCCACAACACCACATAAATACGGCATTTTTTGTTACCTAAAAACAAATAACTCCTCACTGGACATGGTATAATAGAGTTGACTAAAAACTATAAACCTACATCCAAGAAAGGAGTTATTCTGATACTTATGATACCATATAAACAGCTTTCTTTGGCAGATATTTTTTCAGATTGCCATGAAAAATTTGAAAATGACAAACCTGCTTTTCTTTCTCTATTAGAAACACATATCGATATTGATGAGTTAATTCCGATTTCTTTTAGAAATCATTTCTATGCATCGACAGGCAGAACCCGTAAATACCCTTTGCAAGCTTTTCTATGGGCTTTGATTATTCAGCGTATTTTTTCTATCCCTACGGATCAGCTTCTCTTGACTTTTCTCGCTTACTCAAAATCACTTCGGGAATTCTGCGGTTTTATTAAAGTCCCTGACGCTTCCAAAATCACCCGATTCAAACAGGATTTTTTAAATGACCTCCAGCTTGTTTTCGATAACCTTGTTGATGTTACCGAGCCTATCTGTCAGGCGATTGACTCTGCAAAAGCAGATATGACCATCTTTGATTCTTCCGGCATCGAAGCATTTGTTACCGAAAATAATCCCAAGTATGCTAACAGGATCATCAAGCAGCTTAAGGCATATGCGAAAGCTCAGGGCTTTGATAAATCCTATGATCCTTATAAAGCTGCCTATGGTTCCATGCCTTCTCATGCTTCTGCTAATCCTGAGATTAAGCAGCTCTATATCAATGGACATTTTTGCTATGTCTTTAAGTTCGGTATTGTCACCAACGGACTGGGCATCATCCGCCACATATCTTTTTATAACAAAAACTTTATGGCTTCACATCCTGATATCGTTGTCGAAAAGAAATCCGATTCCCCTGACGAAGATAAATGTGTTCATGATTCAAAGCTTTTAATCCCGACACTGAAGGACTTCTTTTCCAAGCATCCTTTGATTAATCCAAAAACCTTCCTGGGTGATGCTGCTTTCGATACCGCACAGCTCTATAAGAGCCTTCTTACCGGTGACACTTTTGGTAATGACAAACATTTCTCGAAAGCTTATATTCCGCTGAATGCAAGATCCGGACTTGAAAATCTGGATTATTCCATCAATGAAGATGGTATTCCGTGTTGTCCCCATGATCCTTCTTTACAAATGAAATACGAAGGCACTTCCAAACTTCGCAGTGGAGTAACAAGATATAAATTTGTCTGTCCAAAAATGAAATGGATTTATGATAAATCAACTCAAAAAGCCCATCGTCATTGTTTCTGTGACAACCCTTGTACCTCTTCTAAATGTGGGCGGATGGTCTACATCTACCCAGAAAAGAATCTTCGTGCTTATCCCGGAGCGATCCGCGGCACCGAAGAATGGGATGATACCTATAAAATCAGAACTGTTGTCGAAAGGGATATCAACCACATCAAAGACAATCTCTGTCTTGCAGGACGCCGAACCCAAAATGAGAAGACTCTGCATGCTGATCTGATTCTTGCCGGTATCACCCAACTTATTACTGTTGTTCTCGCAGATAAGATCAATCACCACGAATATATTCGAAGCTTAAAGCCTCTCATAGCATAGGACTTACCAACTTAATAAGCCCTATGGCTTATTTAAGTGTGCCTAAAATATTTCGTCATTTAACGTTTCTGCATTTATCATCTCCATTTATTGTGGATAACTGCTCTCATATTTCAAATTTGAGTTTCGCAATTACCTATT
>NZ_JBDPGY010000060.1:0-1652 GCF_039841815.1 Ruminococcus sp. 1001136sp1
CAATGTCATTAAGTTATCATAGGCAAGCTGATTTGGCTTTTGCCCGGAAACAGGTTGAGGAGTTCTCTTCAGCCTGTTTTCTATTTTTGCCAAACACAAATAGACAGATTTTCATCTGCCTCAAAAAACTATATTCACTTATTCAAATTTATGCTACTCTATATAAGAAGCCATGAAATATCTTAGTAGTTGCTTTCCGTTCCCCATGACGATCGGGGCGTATGGGAATTACATTCTTTGCGATAATGGTTTCTAAATCAGGTGATGTCGTTTTCCCACGATAAAATAATCGGCACAAGTGCGACGCAACTGAGAAGTTGGCTTTATATGTATATTTTCTTTGCTTTTTTTCAATGACTACGTGCGAGGTAATCATTTCTGCAAAATTATACATGATCAGATGTGCATAGATTTCCTGTTGGATACACATCACCTTTTTTGAATGAAAATCCAACATTCCAATAGTATATTTTAAATCTCTGAAAGATGTTTCAATTCCCCATCTTAAAGCATAAAGATGTTTTAATTTTTCAACCGGGTATTGTTCCTTATCCAAATTTGTAAGGACGGTTTCATAAGTATCTTCTGAAATTTGGAATCTTGCAATTCTAAAAGACAATCCATAAAACGAGGCTGGATCTTTATAATTACTTTTTGCAGGTAAATAGTCGAAATTCACATTGGAAGGAAGATATCGATAATGGTTCTTATCCTTTAGCAGTTCCTTTACTTCTTTTGACTGTTTCCTTGTAATGTTAAGATTTATCTTCAGATCAAACAGCTTTTCTTCTGGAAGTTCCAGGTTGCTTTTTATACTTCCATGTCCATCTTTAATACGTATCAAGAAGTACCAGCCCTTTTCCTGAATATGTGCCATACTATTATAAGATTCATAACCCCGGTCTGCTATAATAAGAGCTTCTGGTATGGCCGATCGATCAACCATTTCCTGAAGAGCTTTATGTTCATTACAATTTTTGCTTTTCTGGATAATTGAATCTGCATAAATATGATAATCAATCTCATACAGTGCATTTAAATGTAAAAGATTATATCCTTTTTGTCCGTTGCTTCCAGGATAATATGATCCAGTATCCCCAGGGTTTGTAGCAATTTGAATGTCTGAACCGTCAACAGCAAATATCGGCATCTTTTCTGAAAAACCTTTCGTAATTGTTTCGTTAAAGCCGTCAAATATGGAACGGAAAGCTTCAGGCTTAATCTTACTTCTCTGCTGTAAAAAAGCAGATGGTGTGGGCATTTGAGGGGAAGCGTGAAAAAAGTCTATTAATTCATTTGTAAGACTGCCGCTTCCCATACCGATAATTCCTGTTAACACTGCTTTCATAGAAATTTTCCGTTTTCGGGTAAAGTCCGTATCAGGATGAAAGCAATAGTCCTTCGGATTATTTGCAACTTTATTGATTTCTGACATCAAAACTTTTTTAATGTGTTTCGGGTTCATATGATACCTCCCTGTAATTAAGTTTTTCTTAATTACAAGGGCCGATTTCGCTGCCTTTATTATCAATCCGTAGCGAAATCGGCCGCACACATTAATATAAATGTCAACTGTTTTCGAAAAATAAAAAGACCCCTATACCATTTCAGATATAGAGATCTTTATGCGTCATACTAACTTAATGACATTG
>NZ_JBDPGY010000061.1:0-1615 GCF_039841815.1 Ruminococcus sp. 1001136sp1
GATAATTCTTAATTATCTTAATAAATAAGACATTAGGAGGCAGTGAAATGATTTCACAAGAAAATTCGACAGGTAGACCATTGGCAGATGCAAAATGGTTAGAAAATCACCATCGTGCAAAACTACCTGAAAGAACTGCTTTTGCTAAGAAATTAGCAAAATTGAATCCGAAAAATATTGTTGACTTAGGCTGTGCAACTGGTTTATGGCTTGAGCTTTTGAATGATATACTCCCGTCCGATTGTGAATTTATCGGCATAGATAGTGATAAAGAATCTCTAAAATCAGCAACTGAACGAAGCAAATTATGGGACAGAAAAGTTAAATTTCTTCATTTAGATTTGGAAAAGGAAGTTGACAAAATACCTCCCTGTGATATAACTTTAGCCTTTAATATTTTTCCATATATTGACGATCTGGATTCCTTTATAAAGGCGTTATGGAAGAGATCTCCACATGGAGTTCTTGCAGTACGGCAGTACGATGGTGCTTCAATTCGTTTTGGTCCAATGGATACAGCTATAAGACAAAAGATGGAGTTGGATTTAAGAATAGCAACTGAAAATAGTCAAAAATTTCACCATTATGATATGGACAGGACATTTTCAGCTTTGCGTAAATCCAACTATAATAATTTTGAATATAGTTTCGAATTATTTGAACGAGTGAGTCCGTTTGATGAAAACTTTATTCCCTATTATCAAGGCACGCTCATCTGGACCATTCAGCATTTATCTGAAGTATCTGCAAATAATCTAAAAAAATGGATGGAAGCTGACGCGCTTATGAAAAATCGCTATTTTTATGAAGTTGATTTAGTTGCTCTACTGTCATAATCTTCGACCGCAACACGCCACAGACCTTTGTATTGCGCAGCAAACATATTAAGTATTTCAGTATCTCTAGATAGCAATACAACTGGGTCTTGTGGTATATCTCTAAAATCCCAGTTAAATAAAACTTCTTTAGTACCATCTTTATATGTCAGAATAACAAAACCGATTTGGGGTTCTGATTGTGCAATCAGTTTATATTGGTAATTGCCTTTATGCTTTTCAGATACTTGAATGTCTATTTTTTTGAAACGTTCAAGTGCGGATTTATCTCCAATATCTTTCCAAGTTAGACCTTGATTTACATTTTTGGCAATTTTAACAAATGATTGTTGATAAGAAGTACCATCATATAAGCGTTCATTCGTTTGAATCTCTTCATCTTCGAAATTAAACGAAGTATTTTGTACATAATCTAGAACAGGCAATCTATTAATAATATATTCCCAAGCGTATTTTGGGGTTCCCATTTTTGTTACATGTAAATAGTTTTTTACGGTTTCACAAATAAGTTCTGAATCCTCAGATACTTTTTGCACTTCATTGTGAGTAGTTATATTTTGCCCAATAATCAACACAATTATAGAAAGTAAAAATGCTGGCACAGCTGCTAATGATGATTGCGAAGTGTATTTTAATGGATCGATATAATAAGTTATTACAAAAGTTGCAATAGTCAAAACCGAATTAAATATCAACAGAATCAATTGTTTTGTTGATGAATTCATTTTTTTCATATGAGCCCTCTCTTAATTAATTATAGCAGATAATTAAGAATTATC
>NZ_JBDPGY010000062.1:0-1614 GCF_039841815.1 Ruminococcus sp. 1001136sp1
CGGGTCTTGTTCTCGTCATAGCTGCACTCATGCACAACGATTTTCTCTACAAACTCCCGCAACAGAGTAGGGGTAAGTTCTTCAAAGCTGGTATGCCGCCGAACAACATTCATAAACTTTTCTGCGTTCACGGTGGCTTCCTGTGCTTTGGAAAGCTCCGCTTGGATAGCAGCGGCTCTTTCTTTCAGCTCCCGTTGTTCTGCTTCATAGTCTGCCGACAGCTCTGTGAAACGCTCGTCTGATATGCGCCCGGTCACGCTGTCCTCATACAGCCGCTTGAAAATAGCGGATAACTCGGCTATGCGTTTCTCGGTGGCTTCCAGCTCCTTTTTCTTGGCGGCGTTCCTGCGCTTGCCCCCGTCCTCGTTCTGCTCAATCAAGAGCTTCATAAACCGGGCTTCATGCTTTGCCGCATAGCTTGTCACTTTCCGCAGATTGGAGAGTACGCCAGCGGTCAAGAGGTCGGTGCGGATAAAGTGCGCCGTACAGTCATGGGTGCGTTTCTTGTAGTTGCCGCAGATATAACAGTCCTGCTTGCGCTTGTCCGTCTGGTATCGCTGCTGATACATCACGCTGCCGCAGTCCGCACAGAACAGTATGCCGGAGAACAAACCCACTTCATCATAGCGGTTGGGGCGTTTGCGCTGTTTGCGAAGCTCCTGCACCCGTTCCCATGTTTGGGTGTCTATGATAGGCTCGTGGTGGTTCTCGAAAATCACTTGCTTTTCCGGGGGATTTTCTACACTGTGCTTGACTTTGTAAGAAAGTTTTTCTGTCTTGAAATTTACCAGACAGCCTGTGTATTCCCGGTTTTCAAGGATATGCACTACGGTATTGGTCGCCCACTTGCACTCATAGCCGGGGTGGTAGCGGCGGGTGCTGCCCGTCCTGCGGTATTCAAGAGTCCCCGGCGTGGGGATCTGCTGCTCTGTGAGCATACGGGCTATCTTGGTCGGACCATTCCCGGCAAGGCAGAGGTTGTATATCTGCTTGACTACGGGTGCAGCTTCCTCGTCAATAATGAAATTTTCGTCCTCGTCCATGAGGTAGCCATACACAGGCTTGCTTGTGATGGGCTTGCCACTCATGCCTTTTGAGCGTTTTACCGCCCGTATTTTCTTGCTCGTATCTCTCACCAGCCATTCGTTAAAGATATTCCGCAGCGGGGCAAAGTCATTGTCGCCCTGTGCGCTGTCCACTCCGTCATTGATAGCGATGAAGCGGACGCCTTTCTGTGGGAAAATCATTTCCGTGTACATTCCCACTTGCAGGTAGTTTCGCCCTAACCTCGACATATCCTTTACGATAACTGTCCCGACTTTTCCGGCTTCAATGTCCGCAAGCATGGCTTGAAAACCGGGTCTTTGAAAGTTCGCACCAGAATAACCGTCGTCCGTGTACCAGCGCAGATTGGAAAAGCCGTTCTGCTTTGCATAGGTTTCAAGGATACGCTTCTGATTGGAAATGGAATTGCTCTCGCCTTGCAGCTCGTCCTCATGGGAAAGTCTTGGGTAAAGGGCGGTAATTGGTTGTTGGTTGGTCTGTCTTAACATAAAATCCTCCGTTTCCGACAGCCAGCCCCACTATTCCGTACCTTGATTGTACCACATGGGG
>NZ_JBDPGY010000063.1:0-1386 GCF_039841815.1 Ruminococcus sp. 1001136sp1
AGTCAGTAGGAGTAGACCCGAAACCGGGTGATCTACCCATGTCCAGGATGAAGCTGCCGTAAGAGGCAGTGGAGGTCCGGACCCACATCCGTTGAAAAGGGTGGGGATGAGGTGTGGGTAGGGGAGAAATTCCAATCGAACCCGGAGATAGCTGGTTCTCCTCGAAATAGCTTTAGGGCTAGCCTCGGTCAAGAGTCTTGTGGAGGTAGAGCACTGAATTTCCTAGGGGGCGTCAAAGCCTACCGAAGAATATCAAACTCCGAATGCCATGTAGACAGGACCGGGAGTCAGACTGCACGAGATAAGTTGGGCAGTCAAAAGGGAAAGAGCCCAGACCTTCAGTTAAGGTCCCAAAGTGTACGTTAAGTGGAAAAGGATGTGGGGTCTCGAAGACAACCAGGATGTTGGCTCAGAAGCAGCCATTCATTCAAAGAGTGCGTAATAGCTCACTGGTCGAGAGGCCCTGCGCCGAAAATGTCCGGGGCTGAAACGTACCACCGAAACTAAGGGATCCGCAAGGATCGGTAGAGGAGCATTGCATGCGGAACGAAGCAGTACCGTAAGGAGCTGTGGACTGCATGGAAGAGAGAATGCCGGAATGAGTAGCGAGATAAAGGTGAGAATCCTTTAGGCCGAATATCCAAGGTTTCCAGGGTAAAGCTGATCTGCCCTGGGTAAGTCGGGGCCTAAGGCGAGGACGAGAGTCGTAGCCGATGGACAACAGGTGGAGATTCCTGTACTGCGGTATGACAGAACTGTGGGGACACGTAAGGAAAGCGGAAGCCGGGAATGGAAAGCCCGGTGCAAGCAGGGTACCAGACACTCAGGCAAATCCGGGTGTCAATGGGAAGCTGTGATGCGGAGCGAAATACAAGTAGCGAAGTCCGTGAGCCATGCGTCAAGAAAAGCCGCTATTGTTTATACCGTACCCGTACCGTAAACCGACACAGGTGGATGAGGAGAGAATCCTAAGGCCGGCGGAAGAAGCATTGTCAAGGAACTCGGCAAAATGACCCCGTAACTTCGGGAGAAGGGGTGCCACTGAGAAGTGGCCGCAGAGAATAGGCTCAAGCAACTGTTTAGCAAAAACACAGGTCTATGCGAAACCGAAAGGTGAGGTATATGGGCTGACGCCTGCCCGGTGCTGGAAGGTTAAGAGGAGAGGTTAGCGCAAGCGAAGCTTTGAATTTAAGCCCCAGTAAACGGCGGCCGTAACTATAACGGTCCTAAGGTAGCGAAATTCCTTGTCGGGTAAGTTCCGACCCGCACGAAAGGCGTAATGATTTGAGCGCTGTCTCGACAATGCATCCGGTGAAATTGAAGTACCAGTGAAGATGCTGGTTACCTGCGCCAGGACGGAAAGACCCCATGGAGCTTTACTCCAGT
>NZ_JBDPGY010000064.1:0-1309 GCF_039841815.1 Ruminococcus sp. 1001136sp1
TGTGAATTGTCAAGGTGCTCCGGCTACTGAAAAGTAGTCGGGGATTTTTCTATCATACCTAAAAATTAAGCGCTTACGATAAAGCTTTCAGACGACCCTTCGCTTTTACGATTTTCGTTTTGTTCTCCCCGTCACGAATGGCAAGACCGGCTGAGTCATAGCCACGGTATTCCAGTTTCGATAAACCATCCAGAAGGATGGGCGCGGCCTGGGAATGGCCGGTGTAGGATACGATTCCACACATAAAATTGTTCTCTCCTCTATAACTGTTTAGTCAATTCCATACTCTTCCAAGAGTTTTTGGCGAAAAGCGGGATCTTCAAGGGCACGCTTTAGGTCGTCAATGCGGTTGTCATTCAGCAGAGCTTTGGTAAGTCGCTGTTCATGTTCTGCACCGATCTGGATTCCTTCAACTCGTCCCTTTTCCTGTAAATCCCGAAGTCCCTTACAAACATTCACCGTTTCTTCCTCTTCTTTTCTTTCTATCTTCATTCCAGTCATCTCCTCCATTACACGGACAGCCTTCCTATCCACATTTTCAAATGCTGCATTCGCATTTACAAACCGCTCTAATTTCTCTCCATCACCAGAATATTTGATGAACTTCATCACTTCCCGGAAATTAGAAGTAAAATGTTCCAACTCATCTTCGCTCATCTCCCCTGGTGCAATCAGATTAATCCGATAGTCAGGAACCAACGACAATATGTTTTTATCCTGTACCACCAACATCTCATGTAACGACCTAGGCGCATCCCAGCTATCAGCCCCGAAATACACAACTACTGTTATAATCGGAAGCAGCCTGTCTTCTCTGTAAAAGCCTGAAAGAAACTCTGCGGAATCCGGTTTCTTCTCCTTAGGCTCTTTCTCCTTCCGCGCTTTTTTATGAGAAGCCTCTGCTTTCTGCACCTGCGCTGCATACTCCAGCGAATCGTAAACCATATTTTTCACTGGCATTGCATAATGAACATTGGATTGGTTCTCCACTCCCAGGAGCAGATACACCGCATTTTCATCTTCCATAGCACACAGGATTTTAAACACATCCCGATATTTCTGATATGGCACCTCCGCCCCATCAGCTCCATATGGAATAATTATATTCGCCGTATCCAGTTCCTTCAAATTCTTAGGGTCAATGACCTTTTCTCCTTTGTAAATCATATGGTTGAACACATCCGCAAAAACCTTCGTGTCTTCCATGTACTCTTTTGTGATGATATCCTTTTTTCCCATGGATTTCACCACCTTCTATGATTTGTTTTTCAAAAGAGCTTATGTAAGTTTGAAACTCTTATGATGTATA
>NZ_JBDPGY010000065.1:0-1159 GCF_039841815.1 Ruminococcus sp. 1001136sp1
TATCAAGCGGAGTGTAGTAAAAATCTATTTACTATCATTATGAGTTTAAAAACGTAGACAGTAAAGCTACCCAAGATTTAAGCGCTTACTTTGTTTATGCCAGTGACACAAAGAAACGATACATACATATTTATTACAGTGCTGCCAAAGCGGTTGGTGAACGTGCAAGACTGGAAGAAAAGATCCATGAAATGCAGAGATTTATGGAACAGCATGAAGATAAGAAGTATGAATTCGGACCGGCATTCCACAAGTATTTTCATATGCATTATAACAAGGAAAACGGGCATTTTGTTTATGGCGAACCCAAGCTGCCGGTGATCCAGGATGAGCTGGAGCTCTGTGGATATTTTGCTATCATCTCATCCGAAAAGATGGATGCAAAGGATGCGATAAACCTTTACAAGAGCAGGGACGTATCGGAAAACGTATTCCGGGCAGATAAATCTTATCTCGGAAACCATTGTCTGAGAGTGGCATCAGAAGAGGCGGCATTAAATAAGATATTCATTGGTTTTCTTGCACTGATCATCCGGTGCAGGATATATACAGCCTTAAAGGAAAAGGCGAAGGAACTGGCAAAAAAAACGAATTATCTGTAAGCGCTTAATTTTTAGGTATGATAGAAAAATCCCCGACTACTTTTCAGTAGCCGGAGCACCTTGACAATTCACATATGATTGATTTGATTCGTTTGCACGACGTTCGATCTCAGCTTTGACAGTTTCATTCCATGGCGCCAGAAGTTCTAATTCATCATCACTCATCCTGTCATCAGGCAGTTTTTCCAGCAGATAAGTAAGATAGTGATAGACGTTTACTCCATTGGCTTTTGCCATTTCTACCATTGTGTACACGATAGCGCTGGCCTGGGCTCCGTTTGGTGTATCGCAGAACAGCCAGTTTTTACGGCCTACTGTAAACGGGCGAATCGCATTTTCACTGAGATTATTAGAAAAACTGCAGCGGCCGTCTTCCAGATAGGTGGACAGATAGGAGCGGCGATTCTGAATATAGGTGACAGCTTTATCCATTCTGCTTCCACGGATAGGGCTTTGCTGATCAAGCCACGACAAAAAGCCTTCTACTACCGGCTTTTCTTTTTCAAGACGAGCCTTTTTGATAGCATCGAAGGAAGAACACTTTGATCTGATCACAT
>NZ_JBDPGY010000066.1:0-1153 GCF_039841815.1 Ruminococcus sp. 1001136sp1
CCAGCCGCCGTTTCTTGCTCATTCTTGGCATGGGTGCGCTCCTTTCTGCCGTTTCCGCTGGTGTGGCGGTATCGGCGGTAATTCTGTATCATCTCGGTATCATTTTCGGGGTTTTTCTGCCCTATAAGCCCGTTAAAAAATCCTTTGGTATTTGCGGATAGGGTACGGGGCAGCCCCCTTGTTCTGTATAGGTTCGGGTACATTTTGGGGCGGTTTTTATCGTTCCTGTTCCTGCCTTTTCACAGGCTTGCGCTCCCGGTGTAAAATCTGGTCGATATTGCCCTTGACAGTCTGTAAGCGGCGGTATTCCTCCCGTTTTGCCCGGTAATCGTTGTAGCCGCTGTTTTTCTCTTGGATAAGGGTTTCAATCTCTGCTTGCAGGGCTTTATGGCTCGGCAGCTTGGAAATGCCGTTCTCCCTGAAATAGCGGGCGGCTGCGTCTGCTATGATAAAGTCGCTTTCGTACTTCTGACGGTAGGCTGCTTTTGCTTTGGCGTTTTTCTGCTGTTTCAGCCCGTCCCGGACAGGGCGGGTCTTGGAATAGGCAAGCACCTGTCGTTGCAGCTCCTTTTTCCCGTTCAGCGTCTTTTCCACCTGCTTCAGCTCTGCAAGGCTTTCCTGCATGGCGGCATAGGCGGCAGAACAGGCTTCGTCCAGTTCCTCCGGGGAAGAAAAGCCGTACTGCTGGTAGGCAGTAACGGTAGCCGCCATCTGCTTTAGGTTGTGCTTTGCCGCCCAGCGGTCATAACCCACGCCCTTGCCCTCGGCTCGCTTGGCTTCCCGGTCAACCATGCGCTGCAAGATGTTGTCTGCCGGGGTGGTTTTTGCGGCTTTTTCCTCCTGCAAGCGTCCCTTTTGGGTGTGTGGGTATTCCGGTATGGCTTTGGTCTGTTCGGCGGCTCTGTGGGCGTTCTGTGTAAGCAGGGCAAGGACAGCAGCCTTGTCAAAATCGTCCCCCAGCTTCCGGGCTGTGATAGGCTTCGTCCTGTCCGGCGTGAGGTAGGAAAGCCGCCCCCGGCTCTCCTTGACGGTCACACCCTCCTGCAGCAAAAGGGAAGAAAACTCGTCAAAGCTGGCAGCTTGGGAAAGTGCCTGCCGTATCGTCCGGCGCAGCTTCGCCTTGTCCGTTTCAAACTTGGTGGGCTTGGTCGGC
>NZ_JBDPGY010000006.1:0-216567 GCF_039841815.1 Ruminococcus sp. 1001136sp1
CTCAAGATGAGATGTCCCATTCGAAAGAAGTAAACCCCCTTGAAGACGACGAGGTAGATAGGGCAGGGGTGGAAGTGCAGTAATGCACGGAGCTGACTGTTACTAATAGGGTGAGGGCTTGACCAACAATCGCAAGGTTTTGAAAAAGATTCTTGACAAACATTCCACAAGGATGTAACATGTATGTAGTTTTGAAGGTGCAAACCTTTATATTCCTCCTTAGCTCAGTCGGTAGAGCATTCGGCTGTTAACCGAAGTGTCGTTGGTTCGAGTCCAACAGGGGGAGTTTTTTATGGAAATGTTAGGCTCCATGGTCAAGCGGTCAAGACACCGCCCTTTCACGGCGGTAACAGGGGTTCAAATCCCCTTGGAGTCACTGAGAAAATTAAATAAAATGGCAATTTGGTGTGGCTTTACTCTGACATTTGGTGTATAATACAGTTTATAAGTATTGTGCCGATGTGGCTCAATTGGCAGAGCAGCTGATTTGTAATCAGCAGGTTATCGGTTCGAGTCCGATCATCGGCTTTTTGGACCTTTAGCTCAGTTGGTTAGAGCAACCGGCTCATAACCGGTCGGTCCTGGGTTCGAGTCCCCGAAGGTCCATTTAATTTAATATTCTTCTGGCCCGGTGGCTCAGTTGGTTGGAGCGCCGCCCTGTCACGGCGGAGGTCGAGAGTTCGAGTCTCTTCCGGGTCGCTGTTGATGAAAATCAACAACAATTAAATATCGTGGGATCTTAGCTCAGCTGGGAGAGCATCTGCCTTACAAGCAGAGGGTCATAGGTTCGAGCCCTATAGGTCCCATATGCCGCAGTGGCGGAACTGGCAGACGCCCGGGACTTAAAATCCCGTGGGTAGTGATACCCGTACCGGTTCGATTCCGGTCTGCGGCATGACTTGAAACCCTTGATTTTCAAGGGTTTTTTTGATGTCTGGATATATTTACACCCTTCTGGAACACCTCTTATTTAGCCCAAAAATGGATTTTGACAGCAGATTTGACAGCAGATACAAAATATTTAAGCAGCTTCAAAATAATATTCTGGTATAATATTCACTTTTTTTATAGCTGGAAACTGGAATTTCCATGCTTGATAGTTTCAAAGGTTGCGCTTTCAAAAATAAAAGTAAAATAATAGCTTGCTTTACGTAGTCAGCTGCAATATTATTAAAATATTACTGTAGATGAAAATAATCTGACAGGAGGTAGCAACTTGATTAGACAGGAAGTATTAATGCTATTTGTACAAGGGACTAAAAAAATATTAAAAAATAATCTATCCAAACTTATTGTCTATGGTTCTTATGCCCGTGGAGATTATAAGGAAAATTCGGATATTGATGTTATGATATTAACACCTCTTTCAAAAGAAGAAATAGAGCAGGTCGAAAACAGTATTTTTGATCTGGCGTTTGATCTGGAACTGGAGTCAGGGATTGTAATAAATCCAGTTCTGGAGAATGAAGCACATTACAGATACTGGCCGGGAGCATTGCCGTTTTATGATAATGTAGAGAAGGAGGGAATTGTAATTGGATGAGAGACAAAAAGATTTAAGCAATTATCGAATTACACAAGCTGATGATAGTCTGAAAGTAGCTGACTATTGTTTAAAAGAAACCAACGAGTCTATTTATATCACCCAAAATGATGAGGGAGATATGGTAATTAAGAGTATTGATACATATGAAAAGCGTGAACAGTTACTTCGGTTACGTGCCAGAGTACTTCAGGCTGAGTGGGAAAGAATAGATGGTGCCAAAACTATGAGTGCAACTGAAGCACGAAAAAATTTGAGAGAGAGACTCGGAGAGCTGTAGAGTTGACTGTCTGGATAGATACATGTGAAGTCACTGGCAACGTTCCGCGAGGTGTTTTTTTGTGGACAAAGTAAGCAATAACATTTTCTCTTCATTTACTGGCACAAGTAATAGTGCAAACCGGTTTTGGATGGATTATTATTAGTATAGAGAATACATGGTCAATTGAAGGAGAATTTTTTCCAATATGTGTTCTTTACAAGAATCGAAAACAAAAACAGGTTTTGCGGAGGATGTGTATGAAGCAGGATAAAAAAGAGAAGCGGAACAATATATTATATTCGGTATTAGGTTTCGTCCTGGGCATTGCCATGTGTGGTATAGGAATATATGGTATGATTTTAAACAGAATTGAAAGCCAGGAGTACAAAAACACTACAGACAAACGAGAGGTTATTGCAGTTGTAGAATCCTGCCGTGAGATTGATAACAGTGATGATAAAGACAAAAATAAAAAGAATTCAAGATCAGTAAAATATCGGACCAAATTGGCATTTGAGGTTGATGGAAAAGCTTATGAAGGAGAAGAAACCTATAATCAGAAAGTATACGTTGGTGATAAAGTTAAGGTCGAGGTTTATCGGACTTCAAAAGGAATTTATAAACTCCGCCCATATAACAATCTGGTAAATTTTGTGTTTTATTGTGTGGCAATTCCATTAGGCTTTATCATTGCAATAGCCTCTGTTTACAGTATAGGGCTGATCGTCAAAAAAAAAGAATAAGATCATAGGATTCAGAAATGCTCCCTACTGGGCAGGAATGTGAAAGAACAAAAACCTGTCATTCAGAAGGGAGCATTTTATAATTGTGAATAAGTAGGATCAATCAAAATCTCTGGTAATGTTTGTAAGCCATTTTCTTCTGAAATAGTGAATAAATACCACAGGCATTTTTTCAAGTTCATCCAAAGACATTACAAAGTATACCCAGATAGGCGGCAGTTTAAAAACATATGCGGCAAGAAATGTGAGAGGAACTGCTACAAGCCACATAAATATGGAATCAACGATCATTCCAAATCTGGAATCACCACCACCTCTGAAGCAGCCGCATATAAGACAGGTATTAATACCTTCTCCAACAAGACGCCAGGTCGTCATAATGATAAAAACGCCAAGATAATAAATGGCCGTTTCTGTCAGCTTATCCCGATAAAAATCCAGTATCAGGGGGCGAATCGCCAGAATAACGGCACATCCGATCAGGCTTACAATAATGGTTATTCTGAGCATCCGTTTCCCATATTCTCTGGCTGTATCAATGTGATTTTTCCCCAGCTCCTGACTGATAATAATGGTAGTAGCGTTGGCAAAACCCCGACAGGCGATAGCACCAATGTTTACCACCATAACAGCGACGGCATTTGCAGCAACCATATCATTACCAATATGCCCAAGAATTGCTGCGAATGCGGAACTGGCAAAGCTCCAGACGAGGTCATTTATTACGGCTGGAGTTGCAATTTTCATAAAATCCTGGAACAGGATCCCCGATTTCGCAAAGAAGTATTTTATTCGGAATCTCACATTTGATTTGTTCAAGGAGTAGATGAGACAAATCAATACCTCTGCGATTCTGGCAATCACAGTACCAAGAGCAACACCGGTAACGCCAAGCTTTGGAAGTCCAAATAAGCCAAAGATGAAGGTGGCATTACAAAGTACATTGACACAAAGGGAGACAATGTATGTAACAGAAGGCAGCATTATCTTTCCGATACTTCGAAGGGCACTCATAAAAACCTGAGAGAATCCCATAAACATAAGTGAAAATGAAAGTACCCTCAAATACTCACTTCCAGCAGCAATTGTATCAGGATTGTCTGTAAAAATCTTCATAACCGTAGTTGGCATGGAAAAGGAGATAAGGAAAAATATCAGAGAGATAATTAAGGTGCATCGCTCTGCTAAGCCGAGAATCTTTTCTACAGTCTTTTTATCACCTTTTCCCCAGTACTGGGCACATAAAACGGATGTACCTGTGGCCATACCATAATATATACAAAAAAGAACGAAAGTATATTGGTTGGCAAGTGATGAAGCCGACATGGCGGTCTGGCTTACATATCCAAGCATTACAGTATCAGCAATATTTACCAATGTTGAAATCAAATTTTGAATCATAATTGGAAATGCCAATGTCGATGCATATTTTAAGAAATCTTTTTTATTTAGCATGTTACAGTTTTCCTTAGTTCTTACAATTTATAATATGATGATACCAGGGTCAAAAGGTCAGAAAGCCGATGCAAGCTTGCTTGCAAGAGGCTTTTTGACCTCTTGACCCGCCAAAAACATGAGTAAGTAGCCATTTTTCAAAGAAAAATGAGCGGATTACGAATGTTTTGGAGGATTGCGGGAGCAGCGTAGCTGCGTAGCAATCCGGGTATCAAATGAGTGTCAAAAGACCTTTTGACACTCATATCATTTTATTACAATCAATGAAACAGAGAAAGTGATAAATTATAGTTTAACATATCCGATTAGAATATGCTATATAAAATGTTAAAATAGGACATTGTGAAATTACTTTTTTTAAGCTAAAATGTGAGTGTGCAAAACTTTTGGTTGGGAGTGTGAGAATATGACAAAAGATCTGACTACTGGGAAAATCATGCCCATTCTTGTTAATTTTACAGTGCCTCTTGTTTTGGGAAATTTGTTTCAGCTGACCTATAATGCAGTTGACAGCATTATTGTAGGGCATTTTGTAGGAAAGGAGGCCCTGGCGGCTGTGGGAATCTGTAATCCGGTCAGTACGTTGATGATACTATTTCTGAACGGATTGTGTATGGGAGCCAGTATCCTGATGGGGATTCAGTATGGAGCGAAAGATTATGAGACTTTGCATAGACAAATCAGTACAACTCTGTTGTCTGGTGCGTTTTTTTCATTTTTTCTCACATTGGTTTGTGTAATATTTGCTGTACCCATTCTGCTGTTATTGCAGGTGGATCCATCTATTATGAGTATGACAGTGCAATATTTGCGGATTATTTTTCTGGGATTAATGTTTACATTTTTATATAACTTTTTTTCAAGCACTCTAAGAGCATTGGGAGACAGTGCATCCCCCTTGTACTTTCTGATCATCAGTGCGATTCTGAACATTTTCGGAGACCTGTTTTTTGTTATTGTATTAAAGGCTGGAAGTAATGGATGTGCAATTTCCACAGTACTCAGTGAGGCGCTTTGCTGTTTGTTTTGTATTATCTATATACAGAAAAAAGTACCGATTCTTCGGCTTGGGAAGAAATGGCTGGTTTTTGATGCCAGGCTTTTGAAAAAAACCATTGCTTACGGGTGGGCATCTGCCATGCAGCAGGCAACTGTACAGATGGGAAAAATTGCAATACAGGCACTGGTTAATACAATGGGAGTATCGGTAGCAGCAGCCTTTGCAGTGGTTAATCGCATTGATGATTTTGCCATCACACCGGAACAGAATATTGCCCATGCGATGACCGCATTAATGGCTCAGAATAAAGGAGCTGGAAAAAATGACCGTATGAGGGAAGGCTTCCGATGTGGAATGATACTGGAGCTTGTTTATGGAGCAGCAGTTATGCTGATCTGTCTGGGATTTGCCAGACCATTGATGTCATTATTTGTAAAAGATGAGGAAGTTATCGGACATGGAGTGGTTTATCTCCACTTGATTGCGGTAATGTATATTCTTCCCGCTATCACAAATTCGCTTCAGGGCTTTTTCCGTGGAATCGGAGATCTGAAGGTGACCTTGATGAGCAGTTTTACCAATATGACAGTCCGTGTCATTGCAGCGGCACCGATGGTTTTGTTATGGAATTTTGGTATTGAGGCACTGCCATATTCCTATCTGGCAGGATGGATTGCCATGCTGCTTGTAGAGACACCTTTGATGCTTCGAATTTACCGAAAAAAGTAAAAGTAAAAGAAAGGACATCCTGAAAAAACGGATGTCCTTTTTATAAAAAGAAGTGCATATTATTTGCGAAAGAGACGTTTGACAAAAGCCAGAAGATCAAAATGCCGAGTCTTCGTATAGTCATTTATAAAATTGTCACAATACATATAACGTTCTGCTATGATCCATTCTGGAACGGGAAGTGCATCCAGGGAACTTGTATATTCTGCGAATTTCATATTCACGCCTCCTTTAATTTGTTTTTTAAGTTACTTATATTCTAGCACAAAATTGAGAAAAAACTATGGGGGTGGATTCTAAAAATCAAGGGGAAAATATGTGCTGTCAACACAAAATATATGATATAATAAAGAAAAAATTTGAACATTTTACAGAATGGGTTTGGATAACAAAAAGGGAGGTTTTATGAGTTTTACAATACAGGATATGATGCTGACAGCAGAAACCAGATATGAAATGAAGTTTCTGGCCGGAAAAAATGGATGGTCCAATTCGATCAGCTGGGTACATCTTCTTGAGGATACAACGATCATACAGAATTTCTGGGGAAAGGAGCTTGCAGTGACAACCGGGCTTGGCTTTCCGGAAAAAGAAGACTGGATGCATCTGGCACAGCAGCTGAACCGGTATCATGCATCAGGGCTTGTTATCAATGTGGGACAGTACATTTATGAGGTTCCGGAAGAATTGAAAGCATACTGTGATGAAAATGACCTTCCGCTGCTGACTGTGCCTTGGGAAGTGCATTTATCAGATATGATAAAAGACTTCAGTATTCATGTATTTTTGCAGGATACTACAGATGAGCAGATCGCATCCGCCCTGATTGCAGCTATTGAGACTCCGGATAATCAGGATGCATACAGAAAAGATTTATTACAGTATTTTGATGTAGATGGAAGCTTTCAGGTGCTGCTGATGACTTGTGAGGGGCTGGACTCCATGGACACAGTGGAGCGAAAAAAGCTATCTTATCGAATACAGGTATATCTGGAGGATATCACTCACAATGGAAGCTTTTTTTATTACAACTCTGATTTTGTGCTGGTAGCGAATGCGCTTTCGGAAGAGTATTTGTGCCGCCTTGTAGAGGGTGCCATAAAAAGAGGAAAAAGACGTATGCCTGGGCTGCAATTGTGCGTGGGAATCGGGAGCAGATGTATGGATATTTCCCAGCTTTCGGTAAGCTATCAGAGAGCGAAGGCGGCAGCACACATAGCGATGACACAAAAGAAGCAGGTGGTAAAGTTTGATGACTGCGGGTTGTTCCGTCTGCTTTATATGGTGAAAGATAAAGAAATACTGAAGGAAATGGAAACAGAATGTCTGGCAGCATTGGAAGAATACGACAGAAGATATCATGCCGGTTATGTGGAAACTCTTCAGTCATATCTGAAGCATAATGGAAGTATTCAGGCTGTGGCAGCAGAATTGTATACGCATCGCAATACGGTACTGTACCGTATCGGAAATATCAGGAAAATTCTGGGAAATGAGTTGAAAACGCCGGAAGAGAGACTGCCCTATCAGATTGCATTTTATATCAGAAATATGCATGGGCAGATATAAGTATTGCGCAGTAATGTTTTTCTTGTGCATAGTGTAGCGCAGTCGTATAATAGAAGCAGTTTTTTTTTACATAAGTAAGATTGTAAAAAAGCAATCAAGGCAGGAAGGAATGGACATATTGCATAACCAATCAATGTTGATGTAATTCTGGAAAATCTGGACCGGATTTTGGGAAGATAAAGCGGATAAAATGAAGGGGAAATACGTGTGAAAAGCACATAAAATAATGCAGGTCTTGTTCAGACCTGCATTATTTTATGCAACAGGGCGGAGTGTAAATTACTTTGTGTAAACCTCTCAGATTGATGATGAAATCGTAGGTTTATAGAATGCAAAAATTCCTACCAGACAGTATTTTATTATTATCCGGAAAATTTATCACCGTAATGAATATGCATGTCCTTCCAGTCCATAAACAATACATAAAATACTCTTCCGTATTGCTGGCTTTCTACGATTCTTCCATGGTCAAGCACAGAGAGGTAAGAGCCGTCAGCTTTTCGAAGATGAAAATGAATATAGTCATTTTCATTACCACTGTCAATCTGTTCCCAGATGCTAGTTTCTATCTCTTTCTGCTCATCCTCCCGAATCAGGTTATGAAAGCTTTTGTTTGTAAGTCGAAAAAGTTCGTCCATATCTTTATATCCGGTCATATGAAGAAACTCCTGGTTTGCATAGAACAGCTCATCATCTTCTTTGTCTGCTCTGTATATGATAAATGCACCCGGAAGATGCTCCGAGACATCCTTAAGCGCAAATCCCAGCTGTTTGCGGACACCTGACTGAAGCCCTTCTCTGTAAGCCATACATCCGTTTTTTCCATGAAGCTTTATTTCATAAAGGGCTGCATCTGCACAGCGCATAAGCTGTGAATGGTTGGAGGCAAATGCCGGATATTCCGCATATCCAAGAGAAATAGAAAAGTGATGTTCTGTTCCCTTGTAAGAGAAGGTCTTAGGCAGTCTGATGAATTGATTCAGCTGTGCGTCTGCCTCTTCAAAGGTATAATCAGGCAGAAGAATACAGAACTCGTCCCCACCGTTTCTTCCAAGCAATACATTCGGTGGAAAAAAAGCTTTCATGCTCTCTGCCAGACTTTTTAAAGCCCTGTCTCCGTAAGCGTGCCCATAGACATCATTAATAAACTTAAAGTCATCAATATCAAAAAGTGCGGCCACAAAATGTGCCTTCGGATTTTGGGCGATAATTTTTTCTGCTGCTTCATCAAATCCATAGCGGTTGTTAATACCGGTAAGGGAATCCGTGTGTGCCAGTATCTGAAATCTGTTTTTATTTTCTTTGGACACCAGCCATACCCGGGTAAGAACTGTCAGAAGCAGGATTACGGCAAGAAAAAATCCGGTGACTATAGCTATAAGTGTATTGTTTCGCCATCCGCTTTTGGGTGTTACTTCAAATCTCCAGCTCTCTGCGCCTATTTTAAAATCATAAGAAACCGGATGGGTTAACTGACCGTCTGACTGATAAACAACTTTATAAGTATCGCTCCAGGGAGAAGCCGTCTTTGAAATCCTGTATTCATATCCAAAATTTGAAAGAGCATAAAGCGAGTCTGAGAAAATATCAGGAACACGCAGGATAACAATGGTAAATCCCCAGAAATCCTCTTGTTTGTTTGTATCCGTCAGATAAACTGGATTGCGTACAGCAATTCCATAGCCTCCCTGTTTCAATTCAAAGGGGCCTTGTGTAATGACTGTGTGATTGTCTCTTGCGTAACAGGAAATCTCTCCACGGTCTTTATCATGAATCAGATCAATTTTACCTGCTTCATTTCCCTCTGCCGGATAAATATCTGTCACAACACCATCCGGAGCAAGCTGCACGCTCTCAATAGAATCAGACATAAGATTTTCAGCAATCGTGTCAAACTGATTGATTTCTCCTTTTTCACTGATCAGGATCTGCTTTAGAGCTTCCGTAATCTCGATGCCATTCGCAATCTCATTCTTTATGTGTTCTCCATAGGTTGTTGCGTTTAATTGTGCTGTTATGCGTCTCTCTTTCTTCTCATGGGTGTCTGTTTTGTATACAATGAAACCAACAAGGCATATGCCCAGTAAAAAAATGATAAGAGGCACAAGTGTTTTTTTCTTCACCAGGTTTACCTCGTTTTATCCGTTGAAATTTCTATAATAAGGCATTATATCACAGAAGTTTAAAATTAAAATAAATTTTCTGAAAAAATGACAATATATTTTTTTACTACGCTCTGGCGAAATATAAAATGAGTCAAGTCGAAAGTTGATAAAGAATGAAATTTGGCTTATAATTTATACTAAAACAATGTCAGGAGGAGCAAGCAATGGATATTAATATGCAAAAAAGAAATGAAGTATTGGCTCAAAATGTGATCAAAGGTCTGGAATCTCGCAATATGTCAGGCTATTACGCCGCAGACAGAGAAGCGGCTGTAAAGCAGGCACTGGAATTGATCCCGGAGGGCAGCAGTATTGCCATGGGTGGCTGCACAAGTGCTCATGAGATTGGACTGATCAAGGCATTGGAGGATGGAAATTATAATTATATTAATCGCGCGAAAATGTCACCAAGAGAAAGCCTGATGGCAGCGTATGATGCGGATGTATTTCTTTCCAGTGCAAATGCCATTACCAGTGACGGTGTTATGGTAAACATTGATGGAAATTCCAATCGGGTTTCCTGTATTGCCCAGGGACCGAAGAAGGTGGTTTTCATTGTGGGAATGAATAAGGTCTGTTCAGATTTTGATGCAGCTATGAAGCGGGCAAGAAATGTGGCAGCTCCGGCGAATGCACAGAGATTTGAGGTGAAGACACCTTGCAAAACCGCAGGGAAATGTTTTGACTGTAAATCTCCGGATACGATTTGCTGTCAGTTTCTGATTACAAGATATTCTCGTCATAAAGATAGAATACATGTTATTCTTGTAAACGATACTCTTGGACTTTAAACGGTGAGATTTATTTAGGGCGTAGCTTAGAGCGTGTAAATACACGCTTTTCCAGCCGCTTTTGTTTTACTGTTCACTTCGCGACCAGTAACACGCTTCGCGATGCGCAGAAAGACGAACCTTCTTGTGACAAGCACAAGAAGTAGCGTTTGCTGCGCAAACTTAATTCTCGGGTTTTCTGAGAGCTTTGTTCACAAAAAACACCTCGCGGAACGTTACCAGTGAACAGTAGCACTTTTGTCGAATTATAGGGAAAGTTGTCGGACGATTTTTGTTGCAAAATTTTGATATAAAACGTAGAATAATGACGGTAAGTGTGAGAAAAATGGATTTTTTATCACTGCTTAAATTGTAACCCTAAATAGCTTGGAATCACAGAAGAACAGCTTGTGTGATTCGGGAAAACGTTACCAATGAACCGTGATCTATAAGTACATATCAGGAGGAAATCAATAATGAAAATGACAACAAAAATGATTATGCTTCAGAACATTGAGAAAATGGTGATGGAGCAGCAGCGGGTGGATGAAAATGATTCCTACATCAGACAGGACAATGAGGATCTGAAGTATCTGGAGGAACGATATGACCAGCTGCAATTATCCCACACTGTAAAGCGTGTGATCGATGATTACATCGCCTGTCTGCAGACCCGGGACGAGAGATATTCAGATCTTGCTTATGCAGCTGGGATAAGGGATACTATAAGCTTACTGCAGGGGATGGGAATGCTGAATGGAACTGCTGCAATAAGTGGAAGTTTGTAAAAGTGAAATAAGTGAACTATAACTTTAGCGGATTAAAATGCAAATATTGTTATAAAGATAAAAGAGTTACTATAAGCATGATATCACCTGCGTGCAGGGATACTTGCGGAAATAGTAACTCTTTTGTGTATTAGAAGTTTTGTATCGTAGTATAAAAAATTGATACTCAGGTAATTTTTTCGGTATTTACATAAAGCTTCTTTTATGATGAAATAAAGTTGAGTAAATATATGTATGGAGGGGTGAGTTTATGTACAATATTTTGATTGTGGATGATGAAAAGAAAGAGCGGGAAGGAATTGCGCTTTTATTAAAAAGGTTTGGGTTTCCATTAAGAACAGCATTTGCGCAAAACGGAGAAGATGCGCTGAAAATAATGGAAAAAAATTATTTTGACATTCTGCTCACAGACATAAAAATGCCCTATATGGATGGAATCCAGCTTATACGTGAAACGCAGAAAAGAGGGCTGAATCCAATATGCATTATTTACAGTGCATATGGTGAATTTGAATATGCACAGAATGCCATTTCATTAGGGGTACAGGAATATCTTTTGAAGCCAGTTAAACTGGATGCGTTTAAGGCTCTTTTTGAAAAGATCATAGAGATCTGCCAGGAAAAAGAGATCGAAAAGAAAAATAGAAATGATATCATACAGGCGAAGGAAGAGGCCGCACAGCAAAAACTGAGCTGGAATCTGCTTAATTATCTGGAGTCTGAAGAACTGGAAGAGGGAACTTTAAATCATTGGGAAACTCTGGAAAATGAATTCACCAGTGTTGTGCAGGAAAAAATCTGTATACCTGTAATTATTTCCTGTTATTCTAATTTGTTTTCTATTGAATGGGAAGAGTACCTGAAAGATATCAGGGAATATTTTGGAAAAGAAACTGTGATCATTACAAACACAGATAACCAGATCGTAGTGTTATTGATCCGGGAAAGAGATTTTTATCGGACAGCAGAAACGAAAAAAGAATGTGAGATATTGATCGAAAAATCCCAGAAAAAATATCAGGTAAATATTTTTGTTATATTGGGAAAAAAGACCGAAAGTCTTACAGAACTGAAAAAAGAATATACAGAATTGAAAGACCAGCTTGACTATCAGTTTTTTGTATCCAAAAGTATGGTATTGGTTCATGATGAAGATTATTTTCTAAAAAAGGAAAATGACATGCTTTCCCTGTATTTTGAAAGGATATTTAACTGCGCCAGAATGCAGGATTATTCCGGAATAAAGAAGGAATTTGTGAAAGTATTTGCCTATATAATGAAGCAGACTGGCTTTAGTTCAATTTATGTAAAATATACTTTTACGGATGCGATGAAGCAGATCAGTGAGTACACAGACTCTAATGTGGACATGGTACCATGTATTCAGAAAATATATCAGGCAAGGACACTGGAAGAGGTAAATAAGATAATCGAAAACGTTCTGGATAGAATGCAGGAAGAGAAAAAAGAAGAGGTAAAAGAAAACCGCCTGGTCCGCATGGCAAAAGAACTGGTTTATGAAAAATACAGTGAAAGTGATTTAAATGTATCGTATATCGCAGAGCAGCTGCAGGTATCCTCTGCCTATCTAAGTACTTTATATAAAATGGAAACTGGAAAAAATCTGGTAAAATTTATTACCTGGTATCGTGTTGAAAAGTCAAAAGAACTTTTGCGTCAGACAAATATGAAAGTAAGTGATGTGGCGGAGAGGGTAGGATACCTGAATGTGTCTTACTACATTTCTATTTTCCGAAATCATGAAGGCTGCAGTCCGGTGCAGTACAGGGAAAGGGTGCAAAATGGTGAATAGGATAGCAAAAAGAATCAACAAACAATCATTTTTGAATAAAGTAAGGATCATTTACACGCTGTTAGTTATGCTTCCTGTGCTGGTTCTGGAGATATTTGTATTGTACTCATCTACAAATTTTATCAAGGAGCAGCAGCTTCTGGAAGCGAAAGAAAACATTGAGCGGAACCACCTGAATATTGAGAATCAGATAAAGATGTGCGAAAAATCCGTATTATATGTGACCTGCAACAGTGTACTAAGGGAATTTCTCAGCTTAGATGATTCTGAGTATAAGAAACGCATTCAGATGACTTCAAATGTAAATAACCTGATTTATAACGCCTGGCTTTCCAACAGCTATTTTTCAAAGATGGAGGTTTATTCCGATAAAAGGATTTCTAACAATGATGCAGTATTCAAAAAAGCTTCCGATCTGGAAGATAACAGTTGGTATGAAGCGAGTTGGAATAGCGCAGATACTTTGTGGTGGAATGAAAATGGAAAATATTTTATAACACGCAGAATTGCCATGAGCCTTCCAAATCGGGTATATGGCGTTCTCAGAGCAGAAGTAAAGGAAAAAGTTTTTTCTGACAGTATATCCATGTTCTCGGAAATGCCAGTGGACATCCAGGTGAAAAATGGTTCAGCTGTGTTGTTAGAATACAATAATGAGGGGGAAGTTAATGAAAACAGTGCTGGCTATGAAGAGGAAAGAAATCTAAATGACACCGGTTGGAAAATTATTTACAGAATTGATGCTTCTTATTTCTCAAGTGCTTTTCATCCAAGAATCATTGGTTCTGTTGTAATTGTAGTTTTACTGTTGCTGCTTGGATTTATAGGAGTTAATAAAAGTGCCAGATCTTTGCTGCACTATTTGTATCAGATTATTGACCAGGTAAAGAAAGTAAAAGATGGAAATTTTGAGATTCAGATAGCAGAAAGTTCCCAGGATGAAATTGGAGAGCTGGCGGAAAATATTAATAAAATGCTACGGAAAATACAAACGCTTATTGATGAAGTGTATAAGTCGAAACTGGATAAAAAAAGCCTGGAACTGGATCTGCTTCAGTCAAAGATTAACCCGCATTTTCTTTATAACAATCTTTCCGCAATTAATTGGATAGCCATTGAAAAAGGAGAAGACAGAATCTACGAGATAACTACGGAACTGGGTACTTTTTACAGGACTGCTCTTAACAAGGGCATAAACGTAGACCATTTGAATGTAGAAGTGGAAAATATAAAGGCCTATGTGAAACTGCAGCTTATGGCGCACGATGAAGGCTTCGATGTTGAGTATAAAATTGAGCCCTCGCTTTTAGATCAGATGGTTCCAATTTTTATTTTGCAGCCTCTGGTGGAAAATGCAATTGAGCATGGCATTGACTGCATGAGAGAAAAAAGAGGAAAAATATCCATTGAGATTTATGCAGAAAATAATGAACTCTATATGACTGTCAGGGATAATGGACTTGAGTTGTATGAAAAAATTGGTCAGGGAAAAATGTCCCATGAAGAATTTGGTTATGGGGTAAGCAATGTTGACAAGAGAATTCGTATTCTGTGTGGGGAAGGATACGGTGTGGAAATTTTTGCAGGTCCGGGAGGAACTACCTCTATAATCAAATTACGAAGAGATTTTATTACACTGGAACGAAAAGTATAGGATATAAATCTTAAAAATTTGATAATGAGATAAGTTTTTTGTTATTTTTTTCGTATCCTGTGAACGTTATACTTAAAGCAACTTAAAAATAAACGAAAGGGGTAGCAAAAAAATGAAAAAGAAAGTGATTAGCATGTTTCTTACAGCATGCACTGTATCAGTAATGGTAGTTGGAGGCGGTTCCAATCTGGTTATGGCGGATGATGCAGAGACGGTAACCTTGATGGGATGGTATGATGAGGATGACATGAATCCTATTCTGGAAAAGGTAAATGAGCAGATGGATGGGAAGTATGTGATTGAGTACACATATGTTGCAAATACTGATTATAATAATGTACTTAGCACACAGCTTGCATCTGGAGAAGGCCCAGACATTATTATGGATGGAACAAACTATCCAGCCGAAATCAAAGCTGGTAACGTGGAAGACATTTCGGATTATGATTTTGTAAAAGAGTTTAATGAGGCTGGAATGTCACTTTGCAGTGCTGATGGAAAAATTTATGGAATTCCTTCCTATGGATGGTTTTCCGGAATTTGGTGTAATGCTTCGATCCTTGAGGAATGTGGGGTGGAAATTCCCAAAACATTTGATGAGTTTGTAGCTGCTTGCGAGACTATTAATGAAAAAGGCTATACTGCATATGGTTTTGGGATTGCGGATGACTCAACTGCAACATCCAGCTTACTGGGGTATCTGGAAAATTCTTATTATCATAATAATGAAGAAGCAAACCCTGATGGAACTGATTTCGACACCAAATTTGCTTTGGGTGAAGTAACTATGGACGGACATATTAACGACTGTGTTAATAAATGGTGTACATTAGTTGAAAAAGGACTGATCGCTTCTGAGTCTCTGGGAATTTCCTGCCAGGAAATGCTGAACAGCTTTAAAAATGGAGAAGTGGCATTCCTTCATGGAGGTCCATGGCAGTATACAGAGCTGAAAGAATCCGGAGTTAACTTTAAAATGCTTCCGCAGCTTAGTGAAACAGGAGAAAATGAATATGTTTTAGGCGGACCAGCTGCATGCTTCGGTATTAATGTAAATACGGAAAATCATGATGGTGCAGAAGCTACTTTAACAGCACTGGCTTCCGTTGAAGTTCAGCAGGCATTTGCTGATGCAAATGTTGGCGGAACCAGCTATAGAAGCGGAGTTGAGGCTCAGATGCCTGAAGAATATGAATATGTTGCAGATATTATTAACAATGGAAATATTGCATTCCCATCTGACAGATGGAGTGTAAATCTTCCAAGTCAGTCCTTGTTTGATGAGTTTACTGCTCAGCTTCAGGGTGTTATTTCCGGAGATATCAGTGGAGACGATCTTGTGAAAGCTATTGATACAAAAGCTGACTCAATCAGATATGAGTAAATTGTAATCATTTAACAAATTTAAAATTATCCATAATTTATTAAACCGATCCTGCATTTAGCAAATGAGCTTTTTGCAGGATCTGTTTTTGTGCAATAGAGGTTAATGTTATCAATAGAATTAACAAAAGTAACTGGGATATAAAAAAAACGATAGTCATATAAATTTTTTTGGATTTATAGAGAAAAAGATCAAATTTATAATAGAAACATAAAAAGAAGGAGGGCAAGGAGAGTATGAATGCCAATCATGTAAAACGAAATCTGCCATATATTTTCATGGCAATACCTGCGGTTTCTATATTTTCTGTGTTTTTTATCATTCCGCTTATTTTTACTACAAAATACAGTTTTTATAACTGGACTAATTTTTCGCCGGATATCGTTTTTTCAGGATTGAAAAATTATAAACAGCTTTTGGCAGATGGAATTATTTTGAAAGGATTAAAGAATACCCTGGTATTTGCAATCCTTACAGTATCCATTCAAAGTTTAATTTCTCTTCCTGTATCAGTGCTTCTGAATTCCAAATTAAGAGGAAGAACAATTTACCGAGGAATCTTTTTTGCACCCGCAGTATTAAGCACCTTGGTTGTTGGATATCTTTGGAAATATATCCTGTCTGCAAGTGATTATGGTTTGATAAACCAGGTGCTTTTGAAAATGGGATTTGAAAAAATCAACTTTCTCGGAAATGGAAAAATCGCTATATTTTCCATAATTGCAATTTCAGTGTGGCAGTGGTTTGGATGGTCTATGGTAATTTACATAGGAAGTTTGCAAAGTATTAGTGGAGATCTTTATGAAGCTGCTTCTGTGGATGGAGCTAACAGTTGGCAGCAGTTTTGGCATATTACATTACCAGGGCTTGCACCTGCCATAAAAATTAATTTTGTAACAAGCACGATCTCAGGACTGAAAGTATTTGATCTTGTCTTGTCAACTACAAACGGAGGTCCGGCACATCAGACAGAAACTATTCTGACATTAATGTACTCAAAATTTTCAGATGGAAATTTCGGTTATGCATCAGCTTTTGGAATTGTATTTCTGTTGATGACAATGGTTGTTTCCGCTGTAATGCTTGGAATATTTAAAAAATGGGAGGAGTATTTAAACTGATGAAAACGAAAAAAAATATTATGGAGATTTTGAAGCATGTTTATTTGCTAATTATCACGTTTATTGTTTTAACTCCTATTTATTATCTGCTTGTTACTACGTTTAAGTCAGGAACTGAAGCGGCTGCAAAGCCGATGGCACTTCCGTCTTTCTGGGATATTACACCATATATCAATGCATTTGAAAAAATGCAGTATCCAAGAGCATTTGGAAATACTCTTTTTATTACAATATGTGCTGTATTTGGCATTGTAATGTGCAGTACTATGTGTGGATATGTTTTAAACCGCAAAGAGAAAAGTAAAATTACAAAAATTATTTTTCTGGTAATTCTTTCCGGAATGATGTTTCCATACCAGATGGCAGTTCTTGGTCTGTACAAGCTGGTAAGAAGCCTGGATTTAATGAATACGCTGACAGCAGTTATTTTTATTGATATTGCTATCAATATTCCATTTGCTACTTTTTTAATGAAAAATTCCATTTCTTCAGTTCCTATAGAACTGGAAGAAGCTGCCAGAATTGATGGTGCAGGAGTATTCAGAATTTTTGGTACAATTGTGCTTCCATTGCTGAAGCCGATGATTGCTACAATCGTAATTTTAAATACTTTAAATGTATGGAATGATTTTATGGGACCGTTGTATTTTATACAGAAAAGAGAAAAAGATGTTATTTTACAGGAAGTATATCGCAATATCGGTCAGTTTTCTACAGACTGGACTAGTCTGTTTCCAATGATGGTATTAGGTATATTGCCGCTGCTGGTTTTCTATATATTTATGCAGAAATATATTATCAGTGGTGTAATGGCGGGATCTGTAAAAGGATGATATATGGAGGATTAGGTATGGAATTTATTGTTAAAGAGAATGAAAATCATCAGTTGGAAAGCATTGTAAACAAAAATGACAAATATAAAATGAACTGGGTTGCCACAGGTAAAAAATGGGGAGAAATGTTTCTTCCAGACGGAATTACAGGTAGAATAGAAAGAACGGTATCTACAAAAGGAAAGATAACTGAAAAATATATTTTTGTGAATAATCGGGATCGGGAGTATTTTCACAAAAAAGGTGAAATTGGTATTGCGGTACCGTTTCCTGATAATTATACGGCTGCTGAAATCTGTATGAGAGAGCGCTGTCATGCACACATCCGTTGCGGTGAAAGTCAGAGTTATATTGCCGGGATCAGAATGGGAGGAGAAAAACCAAATCTTGGGTTGGTTCTGAAAGAAGGCAAAATAGAAGGCTATAGCATTATAAGAAATGAAAAAGAACTCAGCAATGATCGCGGAACTATTATATTAAATCCTAAAATAAACAACTTAAAACCAGAAGAAAGAACCGTGATTCAATGGGATCTTTTCTGGTATGACGATCAAAGGGATTTTGAAGAGAAATTGCTTCATCAGGAAGGACAGCTGTTGATACAGTTGGAACATGGAATTTATTTTGAGGGCGAGAACTTAAGTTTTCATATAAAAGCAGATAAAGATATCTGGCATGAAAAAGAAATCGAAGTCACTCTTGCAGGTGAAAAAATTTCAACTAAAAAAACAGAAAACGGTAATTGCATAGATTATAAAATTAAAATGGATTCTGTAAGTCAGGGTGAAAAAGAGTTCTTCATAAAGAGAGGAGAATACAGTACATCTGCGGTTATTCTGGTATTACCAAGGGTGGAGAAGCTTGCAGAAAAAAGATGCAGATTTATTGTTGAAAAACAGCAGTATTTTTGCAGTGGAAGCCTTTTGGATGGTGCATTTCTTACTTATGATAATGAAGATAAGCGATTGGTTTATGAAAAAGAATACGATCATAACGGTGGCAGGGAAAGAGTGGGAATGGGGGCACTTCTGGCGCTCTGGCTGCAGAAAAATAAAGATATGAAAGTGGAAAAAGCACTGCAGAAATATACCGAATACATATACAGAGAGCTCTACGATGAGAATACAGGTATTGTATACAATGATGCAGGAAGAGATAATACCTGGAACCGTTTGTACAATTATCCATGGCTTGCAATTTTTTTTATGGAAAGATACAGATTGTATAATGAGGTTGCTGATCTTAAAAATATGTATAAAATTATGAAATCTTATTATGCACAAGACGGAGCTTCATTCTATGCAATTGGAATCCCTATGCTGGAATCTGTGAATTTATTGAAATCGGGTGGTATGGAAAGAGAGGCAGAGGAACTTCTGAGATACTATGAAACACATGGCAAAATGCTTATAAAAAACGGATTATGTTATCCACCGCATGAAGTAAAATATGAGCAGAGTATTGTTGCCCCTGCAGTAAATTATCTTTTTCAGTTATACGAACTTACAGGAAAAATATTATATCTGGAAGAAGGAAAGAAACAATTAGCTGTACTGGTGCTGTTTAATGGACATCAGCCAGATTTTCATATGTATGAAAATGCGGTTCGTCATTGGGATGGATATTGGTTTGGAAAGTACAAAAATCTTGGAGATACATTTCCACATTACTGGAGTTCTTTAAGTGGTGTTGCTTTTCGGGAATATGAAAAAATAACCAGTGAGAGATCATATGGTGTAAAGGCGGAAAATTCATTGCGAGGTGTACTAAGTATGATAAATGGTGACGGAAGTGCAAGCTGCGCATATGTATATCCTTTTATGGTTAATAAGGTAAGATGCCAGTATGCGGATCCATGGGCGAATGATCAGGACTGGGCTTTGTACTACTACTTGAAAGAGGACAAAAATTATGACTGAGTTAGAAAATAAAGGTGGCTTTACCTTGCCTGGTGAGGCTGGTTATGAAAAATTGACCTTAGAACTTGCAAAAAAATGGGGAGCAGATGTAATAAGGGATTCTGATGGGACAGAACTGTCTCCGGAGATAACGGAGGCAGGATATGGTATTTATTCTACTATTTGTATTATCCGCGGTCATAATCCCTGGGCTATGGAAAATTTGGATAAATTGCAGCAGACTTTTCTTGTCACAGAACCGAAAACTGCAGTTGAGCATTATCTAGAACTAGAGCTCTTAAAAGAGTTTTTTCAGGAGCAGTTTAAAATTAATGACAGTGCAGAAGCTTTGGGTTACTGGCAGGTGTATGACCGCACAACTGACAGGGAAGTAAATAAAGAAAACTGGAGCTATGATAAGAAAAAAGGTGTTGTCAGGATTGAAAACTGTGTATTATGGCACAAATATACAGTCAGCTTTCTGGCATATCGAAGTTGGGAAGAAATTTCCATGTATAATCATATTACCAATAACTGGGATAAAGAGCATCTTATACCGATAGATCCTGTATACGCTGAAACACAGGTTTATTTAATTAATTGGATGAAAGAATGGTGCGAAGAACATCCTGCAACTACAGTGGTTCGTTTTACCTCTATGTTTTATAATTTTGTCTGGATTTGGGGAAGCGATGCCAGAAAACGAAATTTATTTACAGACTGGGGCTCCTACGATTTTACAGTGAGTCCTCTTGCTTTACACAATTTCGAACAGAAATATGGATATGCACTTACCGCAGAGGATTTTGTGAATCAGGGGAAATATCGGGTAACCCATATGCCGCCAACAAAAGCAAAAAAAGACTGGATGGAATTTATTAATGATTTTGTAATTTCATTTGGAAAAAAACTAATAGATATTGTGCATGAATATGGAAAAAAGGCTTACGTATTTTACGATGACAGCTGGGTTGGAATTGAACCATATAATGACAGATTTTATGAATTTGGTTTTGATGGGATTATTAAATGCGTATTTTCCGGGTATGAAGCACGTCTTTGTGCAGGTGTAGATACAGAAGTTCATGAACTCAGGCTTCATCCTTATCTTTTCCCGGTGGGGCTTGGAGGAGCACCTACATTTACAGAGGGAGGAAATCCTACAAGGGATGCAATGCAGTATTGGAGAAATGTAAGGCGTGCATTGTTGCGTGAACCGATTCAAAGAATTGGATTAGGCGGATATTTACATCTTACGGAGAATTATCCGGATTTTTGCGATTACATTGAAAAAGTTGCAGATGAATTTCGCATGTTGAAGTCTTTTCATGAAAAAGGAAAGCCTTGGACCTTGAAAACCAAAGTAGCGGTTTTACATTGTTGGGGCAAATTGCGTTCATGGACTTTGTCTGGACATTTTCATGAAACATATATGCATAATTTGATTCATATAAATGAGGCGCTTTCAGGTTTGCCTGTGGATGTTGATTTTATTGATTTTGAGACAGCCAGAAGCGGAGATTTATCCAGATACAAAGTCATTATTAATGCAGGAAAATCGGGTGACGCATGGAGTGGCGGTGATAACTGGAAAGACGTGAAAGTTGTTGAGGCAATTACAAAGTGGGTATATGAAGGGGGCTGTTTTATTGGAATTGGCGAGCCATCAGCAACCAGTGGATATGATACGTTTTTCAGATTGGCACAGGTACTGGGCGTAGATGAAGATAATGGGGCAAGGGTATGTCATGGAAAATGGGAGTATGAAGTAAAAGCACCACAAAATCATATATTAGATATACTGGAATGGCCAGTAATGGAACATATATACCTGACAGATAAAAAAACAGAGGTATTGGCAGAGGCTGCAGGTGGGTATCCGGGTATTACCAGACACCAGTTTGGAAAAGGAAGTGGAATTTATATGACGGGATTTGCTTTTTCAGAGGAAAGTACCAGATTATTGTTGCAATTGATATTAGAGGCTGGACGGGAAGAACAGGCAGAATGCATTACAGATAATCTGCATGTGGAATGTGCCTATTATCCAGACGCACAAAAATTAGTTGTTATTAATAATTCAGGAGAGAAACAAACAACAAAGATTGTATGTGAAGGAGCCGTTTGGAGCATGCAGCTTGAAGGATATGAAACGAGGCTACAGAATATATGTGGGATGGGAAACAAAAGGCAGTAACATTTAGCTATGATGATGGAGTTTGCCAGGACAGGAGACTGGTAGACATGTTCAACTATTATCATGTAAAAGCAACATTCAATATAAACAGTGGAATGCAGACATATGCCAGCCATTATGACTTTGGTAATGTAAGAGTGCATCATATGAATGCAGAAGGATTAAAAGAATTGTATAAGGGTCATGAAATCGCGGTTCATACATTGACTCATCAAGATTTAACAAAGCTTGATAAAGACACTGTATATAATGAAGTTTTCCTGGATAAACAAAATCTGGAACGGATGTTTGACTGCCAGATTACCGGTATGGCGTATCCTTATGGAACATATAATGATGAAGTGGTTCAGATATTGAAAAAATGTAAAATTCAATATGCACGGTCAGTTGTGTTTTCCGGAGCATTTAAATTACAAAAGAATTTATTGATATTTAAACCAACTTGTCATCATGCTGACGAAAATATATGGGAACTTCTGGAGAAATTTTTAAAAGAAAAAAGTGAAGAAAAGCAGTTATTTTACATATGGGGACACAGCTATGAGTTTGATGTAAATAATAACTGGAAACGGATGGAAGAAATTTTAGACAGATTAATTGGACATAATAATATCTTTTATGGAACAAACAGGGAAGTGCTTCTTCCCTGTTAATAGAAAACAAAAATCAGACTAGCATTTTATCCAGACATTCTACAATCAGTCTGACATTCTTCAGCGCACCTAAAGTGTCGCCTTTTTGCTCCAGGGAGTGGTTGCAGCCCTCGAAAATCCCGCCGGTTTTATCTGGGAAGTTTCTTGCAGCAGCGTGTATCTTGGACTCCGGCATGTATGGATCAGCGGTTCCGGCGAAGAAGAGCCCGTTGATATCGGAGAGATAACGGAGGGTAGAAGGAATTGGAGTCATAAGAAATTGATGGACTTTTCCCTTCAGCTGCAGTGCTGTTTCCAGCTGGCAGGCGATGGTGGTGCCGATGCTTTTGGAGATAAAAATAATATCATCATATTCAGAGAAAGGAACGTTTTCCAATTGGGGGAGCGTTCTTTTTATTGCCAGTTTTATGATAGGTTCCAGTTCCGCTGGGGTGCGGCCGTGGAAGGTGTGGATGTCCTGGCCGTAGTCAAGGCGGATGATTTCATAACCACGTTCAGCAGCCATGGAAGCAGTATAATAGAGAAGGGGCTTGGTGCAGGTATAACCGACACCTGGGAAAATGACGGCAAGTTTTTTCATGTGGGTACCTCGCTTGAATCGTAAATTGAGTTATATTGAGGGATAAAATGTAATCTGAAAGTGGTTATTGCGTCCACTTAGTTCTTGTATTTATTAAAGTATGATCCGATCAGCGTCTGTTTGAATTCATATAAGATATGAGCGTCAAAAGACCCGTTGATATAGCATTATTATATACTTCTTTCACAAAAATTGTAAAGAAATGACGGTAAGAAATATGGTGAATTATCTGTGAAGATATGCTAAAATCGTTATTATTCAATGAAATAAGAAACAGCTTGAAAGTATTAGTGATTCAAAAGCGAAATAACGAGGAGTGACATTATGAAATTATTAATTGTACGCCATGGTGACCCGGATTATGATATAGATTCCCTTACGGAAAAAGGCTGGAAAGAGGTGGAGTATCTTTCACAGAAGCTTTCCAAATTAGATGTAAAAGCTTTCTATGTATCCCCCCTTGGAAGAGCGAAGGATACTGCGGCTCCGACTTTGAAAAAGATGGGAAGAACAGCCACAGAGTGTGAATGGCTGAAGGAATTTCCCTGTCAGATCTGGCGCCCGGATGTGAAAGATAAGAAGATTATTGCATGGGACTGGCTTCCACAGGACTGGATGGCAGACGAGCGCTTTTTCCAGTATGACCACTGGTTTGAGAATGAGGCTATGCAGGAAGGGCATGTGAAAGAAGAGTATGACCATGTGATTGGGGAGTTTGACAAGCTTCTCGCGAAGCATGGATATGAGAGGAAAGGTCACTATTATAAAGTAAATGAAGAAAATAACGACACGATTATTTTCTTCTGTCATTTTGGATTGGAGTGTGTACTTCTCAGCCATCTGCTGAATATCTCTCCGATGGTACTTTGGCATGGCTGCGTGGCTGCTCCATCCTCTGTGACAACCTTGACCACAGAAGAACGCCGTCAGGGAATCGCAGCTTTCCGCATGAGCTCCTTCGGCGATATTTCCCACCTTTATGCCAACAATGAGCCGCCGGCATTTGCAGCAAGATTTTGCGAAGCGTATGGAAATAAGGATCAGAGACACGACTGACATTGTGCATTGAGAAGTGTGTTGTTGTGAAGGGCGTGAACAGTAATCTTCATAGTATTAACGGATGGTAAGAGTTATGTTCTGACTTTCAGAAGATAATGAAACGTTATGATCTGAAAACAGGACACAATGGGAAGAACAGGGATGGAATTGTGATGCCAGTTACGAATTAGTTATTTTCATTTTAGAAATTTTAGAAAAAAATTATAATTTGGACAAATGCTTTTCACAATTATGCGATATGATATATACATCTTAAGAGAAAGAACTCTTAAGAAAAACTCTTTCCTTTCCCTAAAAATGTATAAATAAACCACCGTCTGTTGGCAAGAACGCTGACTGGGCGGTGGTTTTACGTTGTGGGAAAAATTAGTATTATTACTGAATGCGGCGAAGAGTTAGAGCGTGATATCGTTGCTTGACAATGTTATTATAGACAATGGAGGTACTTATGCAGTCATCAAATCAGCTGCAGGACATGCTTCATTCCATCAATCGGAAGAGCTATCCTGCCTATAAATCCCTGAAAGGGGCATATCAGTTTAAGAAATATGTTTTGTCAATTGAGCATGTACAGGGCGATCCATTTGCGTCACCGTCCCATGTCAGTGTGAAAATTTCCCACAGAGAAGCTGGATTTCCAGCGGAATATTATAAAGATAAACTGACCAGAATTACTCTGGCAGACTATCTTACCAGACGGTTTGAACAGCAGGTGAACCGCTATACTTTCCGGGCAAAAGGCTCTGGAAAAAGCGGACTTATTTCTGTGACCAGATGCGGTCAGGAGGTGCTGGAGCGAACGGCCTGTGAGATTACAGATCAGGGGATTATCGCCCGGTTTTTTGTAGGATTTCCGGCAAATGGACGTACTATAAATGCGGGAGAACTGGAGAAAATATTCTTTGAATTTCTCCCGGTTTGTGTGGAAAAAGCATTTGTATACAGAAATTTAAGTGGAAAAGATCTGGAAAATACTATTTTCCTGGCAGAAGATCAGGCGTATATCAGGGAAGAATTAAAGAAGCGTTCCCTGATTGCTTTTGTAAATGACGGCGCGATTCTGCCAAGAGAGAGCGGTATTTCATCTAAGCCGATGAAGGGGAGCGTGACATTTTCTTCGCCGGAAAGTCTTCGGGTGACTATGGCGCTTCCCCATAAGGGAAAAATAACCGGAATGGGAATTCCTAAGGGAATCACGTTGATCGTTGGTGGTGGTTATCACGGCAAATCTACCCTTCTGAACGCATTGGAACTGGGTGTGTATAACCACATTCAGGGAGATGGAAGAGAATATGTGATCACGGATTCCACAGCTCAGAAGCTGCGCTCTGAGGATGGCAGATTTGTGAAAGATGTGGATATTTCCCTGTTTATAAATGATCTTCCCAATAAAAAAGATACCACCTGTTTTTCTACGGAAGATGCCAGCGGAAGTACTTCCCAGGCAGCAGGAATCGTGGAAGGAATAGAGTCAGGAAGCAAGGCGTTTCTGTTGGATGAAGATACATCTGCTACTAATTTTATGGTGCGAGATGCCTTTATGCAGCATGTGATCAGCCGGGAAAAAGAGCCGATCACCCCATTCCTGGAACGCGCCCGGGATCTGTATGAAAAGGAGGGGATTTCCACAATTCTGGTTGCCGGAAGCTCCGGGGCTTTTTTCCATATTGCAGATACCGTGATCCAGATGGACAATTATATACCGGTAGATATCACAGAAAAAGTCCGGGAACTTTGCAGGGATTATCCTTTAAATGAGAATACGGCAGCTGGATTTAAAGTACCACAAAGCCATCGCATCATGTCAAAAAATATGCCGTTGAATGGTTCCAAGAAGGATTATTATGGTCATTCTAAGGCGCAGGATAAGCCGGAAAGGCTGAAAGTAAAGGTACATGGCAGAGATGGTTTTTCCATTGGAAAACAGGAAGTGGATCTGCGATATGTGGAACAGCTGATCGACAGTGAGCAGACAGGAGCTTTAGGAGCGTTGCTGAAATATGCAGTGGAAAAACTGATTGATGGGAAAAGAACACTGCCGGAAATTGTGGAGCTGCTTTGCAATAAATTGGAAAAAGAAGGGCTGTCTTTTCTGTCAGAAGGCTATACTTCCTGCGGCTATGCAGTGCCAAGACGACAGGAAGTATATGCTTGTTTTAACCGATACAGGAGACCTTGAACCGGATTTGGATATATCAAAAAAGGCAGTGCAAAGTGTTGGACTGCGCGGCAAAAGATTTGTGCAAGAAAACCTATTTGCCGGTAGCTTTTTACCTGGTTATACGCTATAATGAATTTTGGATGAGGAAAACACAGGGATTATTTTCCCTGTGTAAAATGAAAACAGGAGAAAGGTGGATATAGATTATGGAACGTCCAAACGCATGGCTCACATATTCAGATGCTGATATGCAGGATCTGGAAACTGTGGCAAAGAAATATCGTCATTTCTTAAATGTAGGAAAGACAGAACGTGAATGTATCACACAGATTGTGAAAGAGGCTGAGGAAGCAGGCTATGTTTCCCTTGAAGAAAAGGTGAAAAATGGCGAAGATCTGAAAGCAGGAGATAAAGTTTACCAGGTCGGAATGCAGAAAATCATTGCCCTGTATCATATTGGAGAGGATGATCTGGCACAGGGTATGAATATCCTTTGTGCGCACATTGATTCTCCGAGACTGGATATTAAACAGAATCCGTTATATGAGGATACGGATCTGGCTTATCTTGACACTCATTACTACGGTGGGGTAAAGAAATATCAATGGGTTGCTCTTCCAATGGCAATGCATGGCGTAATTGTGAAGAAGGATGGCACAGTTGTAAATGTAACTGTTGGCGAGGATGAGGACGATCCGGTTCTTTACATCACAGACCTTTTAATCCATCTTGCAGGACAGCAGATGGCGAAGAAGGCTTCCGAGGTTGTTGAGGGTGAGAAGCTGGATATCCTGATTGGAAGCCAGCCACTGAAGGATCTTCCAGATGACAAGAAGAAAGAGGCTGTTAAGGAGAATGTACTTCGTATTCTGAACGAGAAATACGGTGTGGAAGAGGAAGATTTCCTTTCCGCAGAGCTTGAGATCGTTCCAGCTGGCAAGGCTCGTGACTGTGGTCTTGACCGCAGCATGATCGCGGGTTATGGACAGGATGACAGAGTTTGCGCATATACTTCCCTTCTGGCTCTTCTTGAGATGGAAGCACCGAAGCGTACAAGCTGCTGTCTCCTTGTAGATAAGGAAGAGATCGGAAGCGTGGGAGCAACTGGTATGCAGTCCCATTTCTTTGAGAACAGTGTAGCAGAGGTCCTGGATGCAATGGGACAGTATTCAGATCTCAGACTGAGAAAGGCTCTGAAGAACTCCAGCATGCTTTCCTCAGATGTAAGTGCCGGCTATGATCCTGCATTTGCAGAAGCTTTTGAGAAAAAGAACTCTGCGTATCTTGGAAGAGGTATCGTTCTCAACAAGTTTACAGGTGCCCGTGGAAAATCCGGCTCCAATGATGCCAATGCAGAGTATGTGGCAAGAGTCCGCAGAATTTTTGACGACCATAAGGTTTGCTTCCAGACAGCTGAGCTTGGTAAGGTTGATGTAGGCGGCGGCGGAACCATCGCTTTTATCGCAGCTCTTTATGGTATGGAAGTAATCGACAGCGGTGTTTCTGTTCTCAGTATGCATGCACCGTGGGAGGTTACCAGCAAGGCGGATGTTTACGAGGCAAAGAAGGCTTATAAGGCGTTTCTTCTGGATGCGTAAGCAGGTGCTTTGACGCTCTAGAGCCTTTTTCAAACATGCTCTAGGAAAATAGTTTCTTGAACTACGGATAATTTGAAATTAGCGGACAGACGTTTTAGGTCTGTCCGTGATTTTTATTAAAAAGATGGCAGAAGCTGTTTGAAAACTTACAGAGAGCCTTTGGGGCTCTGTTTCGGGCTTTTTTATTTTGGGAGAGCGAGGGCTGGGTTTGTAATATTTTGAAAATTTTATAAAGTGAGGAGTATTGGATTATGTTAAAAAAACAGGCACCGGGAGAGACAATCCTGAAGGTTGGCGGCATGCTTCTTCTGTTTCTTGGCGTTCTGCTGGCATTTGGAAGTGGAAACACGCTTTCTCTGGTTATGAAGGGCAGTAGTGACAGCGCAGTTGTAGAATATCTGAATCAGAACGGTATGACTTACAGCCAGCTGGTTGCAAGCAATGTGATGGTTCTGGTGGCAGGAGTAATCTATCTGGCAGCTGGCGTGGTTGGTGTGAAACAGGCTGGTAAGGTGAAGAATGCAGGCCTTTGTGTGGGAATGGGATGCCTTCTTATTGCAGAGGTTGTGGCAGAAGTGATCGTTACTATGATCTTCGGAGATTTCGATCCGGCTTCCGTGATCCGAATGCTGATGTTCCCGGCTATTTATATGATTGGCGCAGTGCTGAACTGGCAGGCGAAGAAAGCCAGGAGATAGGGAGGCACCGTCATGCTGGAAGAAGTTAGAGAGCTCTGATAGAGTCTTTAAAATAGTACCAATCGTGCAAAAAAAAACTATTAAAAAATATTTTAAAAAAATTTCAAAAAGGTGTTGACAAAACCACAGGTATCGTGTAGAATATCCATTGTTGTGAGGGACAAATACTTCACAAGTAATAAATGTGTGTTTAGCTCAGCTGGATAGAGCGTTTGGCTACGGACCAAAAGGCCGGGGGTTCGAATCCTCTAACACACGTAATTGAGAAGCGGAATCATTGAGAAATCGATGGTTCTGTTTTTTTTTGTACACAAAATCAGACCGCGGGTAATAAGAAATATAAATCCAATATTGAAATAATACTATAATTATGGTACGGTAATTCAAACAAAAGCGTGAAGCTTGTTCGGAAAAATTATTGAGTGAATTAAAGTTCGCGGAAGGAGAGAGGAAAAATGTTCACAGTACTTAATTCAGAAAGCCTATGGATTGGCACAGATTTGAAAAGATTTAATGAGATCCGGGATATTCTGGATAGTCAGAATATCAAGTATAAGTACAAAGTAAAAGATCAGCTGGGAGAATGGACAGGCAGCGGAACTATTCGGGGACGTGTGGGAAGTGCAGGAAATCCAGCGGAGCAAGCCAAGCAGTACGAAATACTTGTAGACAGGAAAAATCTGGAGCAAGCACGTTTTGCGATTCAAAAATGATACGGTATTTTTTATAAGACACCAGATTTTCCTGAACGAATCTGGTGTCTTTTTAGGCGTTAAAACATGTTATTTATATTCATAGAATATATCAGATCAAAATGAAAACACCGACATAGCCTGAATCTGATACTTATTGTGGCGGGATTCTTGTCAGAAACAAGATAAAGCTCCAGATCAAATCTTTCGCTCAGCCTTCCGCGCTTTTTTTGCAGAATACATTTTCTCATCTGCCAGATTGATATAATCATTCAAGGTCAGCCCCGGATCATCGGCAATTACCCATCCGATGCTTGCTTCAATGGGGAATCCCACACGGCTGTTGGCAGAAAACACTTCCAGAGAATCCAGAAGGGTATGAGCCAGCTCCTGTATTTTCTGTTTATTATAATCAGGAATCACGCATACGAATTCATCTCCTCCATAGCGTATGGAAACGGACTCTGCCGGACAGTGCTGCCGCAGGACGGAAGCAATGCTGCTGATAGCAAGATTTCCCATATCATGCCCAAAGGTGTCATTGATATATTTCAGGTGATCTGCATCCACAAACATGATTCCAACTGGCTGATTTTTCTGCATGCACTGATGGAAAAGAGGCATGGCAAGCTTCTCGTAAGCCATCCGGTTGTAGAGTCCGGTGAGAGAATCATGGATGTAAAGCTGAGAAAGCTGTTTATTCATTTTACGCAGGGTAAGTCTTGCATACAGGGCTTCCATGGAAGTCTGGAGTGCATTTAAGGTTTCGAACAGGAACTGATGCTCCAGAAGATAATCACAATTGGTGATAATCAGAAATCCAATCTCCCGTTCACGAAAATGCAGAGGACAGAACTGGTAAATATTTTGTCCTCTGGTAGCTTCTGTCTGTGGAAGTGAAAGAATTTCTTTCAGATTAAGGTGAAGCCGGTTCGTACCATTCAGGGGCGGGTAAACCAGTGCCATCTCCTTAGGGTATCCTTCTGTCTGATAAGTATCCTCCGGAAGCTCAGGCAGTGTATCCATATTTTCGCTCATAAAGATATCCGGGTTCAAAAACAGATAAATATTTCCGCAACCATGCTTTGTCAGCCAGTTCTGCATACGTCCTGCAAGCTCTGTGTATCCTGCACAGTCCAGGAGAACACGGTTCAGATCCATCATCCAGTTTTGCATATCGCTCTGACGTGCTTCTGCAACGATGCGCTTGATTACATACTCTCCACGGTCAGGTGGATTCTGGGAAACGCAACCGCAGCTTTCCTGAAAAACGTAGGTGAAAGGTGCGTATATATAAGTTTCCTCTGCATTTCCATTCCAGATTTTTTCCAGCATTAAAAGGGCATTTTCCATGATATCGGCTTTGGAGAAGCCTACCGTGGTAATTCTGGGCTCATAATAGGAAGCTTTGTCTTCGTTGTCAAAACCGGTTACCAGAAAATCCCCGGGAATAGAATATCCGGCTTCCTTGGCGGCGAGGCAGACGCCTACAGCTGTATTGTCGTTGACACAGACAAAGGCATCTGGAAGCAGGTTTTTCTCTTTAAATGTGGAAAATGCCTGGATTCCGGTTTCGATTTCATAATTATGATGAATCACGCGCTGCTCCTCGAAAGGAATCCCATGGCGAAGAAGGGCATCCCTGTAAGCTTTGAAACGGAGCTGATTTTCCCTGTTAAATTCTGGCCCGCCGATGAAATTTAAGGTACGGCATCCATGCTCTGTGATCAGGTGCTCAACAATCCGGCTAATGGCTTCGTAGTTGTCAATTCCGGAATGGTACAGTCCTGGAATCTGCTCAAGAAGAGAAATTGCTGGGATGCTGCTGAGCTTCGCGCGTTCAATTATCTCTGCAATCAGGTCTGGCTGGGACACGGTGGCAAGATCCAGAAGGATGCCGTCAAATTCTGAAAAATCCGGAAGCCGTGCAATGTTATATTCTCCTGCATTATGCTTCTCATCCATACTGAAATTCCCAAAGCTCTGAAAAATATATAAATCCATATCTGACTGGTGGGCAGCCATGTAATTTCGATATCCCTGAATCCAGGTATAGGTTACATAACGTCCCCAGCCATCTGTAATAAGTGCTATTTTTTTCATGCAAAAATCTCCCGAATAACAGATTTCACAATGTTGTGAAAAACTATAAACATTGTGAATATTATATCAAATTTTTATGGAAATGCCACATTTTCTGTGAAAAAATATGTAAAAAATTAAGAAGAAAAATTTGGTAAAGGTGATTTTTAACAAAATAATTTTCGAAAAAGCGAAAATGCAGATGTTGAGAATTATTCTCAATTCCCCTCCTTTTCATAACCGGATAAAAGAGGTATGATAAATATAAGTTAGCATAAACTAACAAAAGACAGAATGATGAATGCTTGTAATTGTTTTTTATGAAAAATGTTCATGAACGATAATGGTTTACAGGGAGGAAAAGAGATGTTTCTTGAAATTAAAGATTTGAAGAAAGGCTTTGGTTCCGGAGACAGCAGGACAGAGGTTCTTCGGGGAATTGATTTTTCTGTGGAAAAAGGGGAATTCTGCGTGCTTCTTGGACCGTCTGGTTCTGGAAAATCCACACTTTTGAATATTATCGGTGGAATTGATGAGCCAGATGAGGGCTATATTTCCATAGATGGGGAAAAAACAGGAGATATGAAGGAGAAAGCGCTGACTCTTTACCGCCGGAAGCATCTGGGATATGTTTTTCAGATGTATAATCTGATCCCAAATTTAAATGTAAAGGAAAATATTGAGGTGGGCGCATATCTCAGCGATAAGGCACTGGATATTGACGAGCTGCTTCATACACTGGGGCTTTATGAGCACAGACATAAGCTGCCCAACCAGCTTTCCGGCGGTCAGCAACAGAGAACGGCCATTGGTCGTGCTATTGTAAAAAATCCGGACATTCTTCTCTGCGACGAGCCTACAGGTGCACTGGATTACAACACATCCAAGGAAATTCTGCGTCTGATCGAGCAGGTCAACCAGAAGTACGGAAATACCATCATCATGGTTACCCACAACGATGCCATTAAGAATATGGCAGACCGCGTAGTGAAGCTTCGTGACGGTCAGATCCGCAAAAACTATCTCAATGAGTCCAAAGTCGCAGCCGACGATCTGGACTGGTAAGGCGGTGCGCTATGAAGAATCCATTGTGGAAACGTCTTCCAAGAGAATTGAAAAGTGATTTCGGAAAATATATTGTGATCTTTCTGTTTATGACACTGACCATAGGCTTTGTCTCGGGCTTTCTTGTGGCTGATGACAGTATGCTGGCTGCTTATGACGAAGGTTTCGAAAAATATAACATTGAGCATGGCAACTTTACCCTTTCTTCGAAAGCCAGCGAAAGCGATTTAAAGAAAATTGAAAAAAATGGAAAAGTACGAATCTGCGAAAATTTTTATCGGGATGAGGCCACAGATGCGGATCTGGACGGAAACGAAGAGGAAACCATGCGTATCTATCAGGAGCGTACCGATATGAATCTTGTGTGCCTGATGTCAGGGGGAATGCCAGCTGCAAAGAACGAGATTGCCATTGACCGGATGTATGCAGATAATAACAAGCTGAAGGTTGGTGACAAGCTGAAAATCGCAGGAGAAGAACTGACAGTTACCGGACTGGTGGCATTACCTGACTACAGTTGTTTATTTTCCGATAACAGCGATATGATGTTTGATGCTGTAAAATTTGGCGTGGGTATTATGACCGAGAAAGGTGCGGATGCTTTTGGAACAACCCATCTGGAGTACCGCTATTCCTGGCAGTATGAGACTGCACCAAAGGATGATATTGAAGCGAAAAACATGTCAGAGGATTTTCTGGAGGTTCTGGTCAAATATGGAAATGTGACAGGTTTTATCCCGGCCTATTCCAATCAGGCCATCACTTTTACCGGTGAAGATATGGGCGGTGATAAGGCTATGATGGAGGTGCTGCTGTATATTCTGATCGTCATCATTGCTTTTGTGTTTGCAGTTACAACAAATAATACCATTACAAAAGAAGCTTCTGTGATCGGGACTCTGCGTGCTTCCGGATATTCCAGAAGAGAACTTCTGGTCCACTATATTTCCATGCCGGTGATCGTAACTGTGGTTGCTTCTGTTCTTGGAAACGTGCTGGGCTACACCTCCTTTAAAAATCTTTGTGCAGGTATGTATTATGGCAGTTACAGCCTGCCGACCTATGAAACACGCTGGAATGCAGATGCATTTATATTGACCACAGTGGTTCCGGTAGTGATCATGCTGGGAATCAATTTGATTCTGATTTCAGGGAAACTGCGTCTTTCTCCTTTGAAATTCCTGCGTCATGATCTGTCTGCTTCCAAACGGAAAAAAGCTGTGCGTCTTCCGGACTTTAAGTTTTTCAACCGCTTCCGGCTTCGTATTATCCTGCAGAATAAGTCCAGTTATCTGACTTTGTTTATTGGAATCTTTTTTGCAAATGTACTGCTGCTTTTTGGAATGATGATGAAGCCGCTTCTGGATCATTATCAGGAAGAAATTTTGAAGAACATGATCGCGCCGTACCAGTATGTGCTGAATGTACCGGAGGGGCCAGATGAAGATGAGAAATATACGGTTATGGGAATGTTGCAGAAATTTCTTACTCCATCTTTGAAAACAAATGAGAAGTCAGCAGAAAAATTCTGCCTGAATTCCATGAAAAATGTATTGCCGGATCAGGAAGGAGAGACCATAACGGTCTATGGAATCGCGGACGACAGTGCGTATGTAAGCGCGGAACTTCCAACTGATGGAGTTCTGATTTCTGACGGTTATGCAGAAAAGTATAAGATAAAGACCGGAGATACCATTGTTCTGAAGGAAGCTTACGGAAGTGAGACTTATGAGTTTACAGTGCAGGGAATCTACGATTATCCGGCATCTTTGACGGTATTTATGCCGATTTCCTCCTACAGGAAAACCTTTGGGGAAAAGGAGGATTATTTTAACGGTTATTTTTCCAGGGAAAAGATCACAGATCTGGATGAGAATCTGATCGCAACAACGATTACGGAGGACGATCTGACAAAGGTCAGCCGTCAGCTGGATGTGTCTATGGGAGAAATGTTCCAGCTGATCAATATATTTGCAGTTGTGCTGTTTGCCCTCCTGATCTATCTGCTTACCAAGCTGATCATTGAGAAAAATGCCAATGCCATTTCTATGGTAAAGATTCTGGGGTATGAGAACCGGGAGATCAACAGCCTGTATCTTACATCCACTACGTGGGTGGTGATCTTGTCCATTTTACTTAGCCTGCTGCTGTCTACCTGGACGATATATGGAATTTACGGATATCTGATGTCATCCTTCTCAGGTTGGCTGACCTTATATCTGAAACCAGCGGTTTATCCGGAGATGTTTGCGATGGGAATGGGAGCGTATGTGCTGGTAGCCTTGTTGCAATTTAGAAGGATCAAGAAGATTCCAATGGATGTGGCGCTGAAGAATGTGGAGTAAGAGAATTATAAGAAAATAGAATATTGGAGGATATTGGGGCAGACTTCTATTTCTTCGGGAGTTTGCCCTGATTTATGCTGAGCATTTTATTTTCGGCAATACGTTTTGAGGGTTCGGGTTAATAGTAGCAGCCAGGTTGGAACGGTGTTTTGTTTATTGAGAGATTTATTCATATTTTCATGTTGTGATTTGACGAAGTTTCGTATATACTTTCCCTTGTAGCCCAAAGTGGATATTTTGTATCCGAGCGGGACTTGCTGCGTATAATAATGAGAGCAGGTGCCCACACATTTTTTCAGAAGAGGAGATACGAACATGGATTACGCAAAAGAATCCTTAAAGATGCACTATGAGTTAAAAGGTAAAATTGAAGTTGTTTCAAGAGCAAAGGTTGATTCCAAGGATGCTTTAAGCCTTGCTTACACCCCTGGTGTTGCACAGCCTTGCCTTGAGATTCAGAAAGATATTAATAAAAGTTATGAACTCACCAGACGTTGGAATACCGTTGCTGTTGTAACAGATGGTACCGCAGTTCTTGGTCTTGGAGATATCGGTCCAGAGGCTGGTATGCCGGTTATGGAGGGCAAATGCGTTCTGTTCAAAGAGTTTGGTGATGTAGATGCTATTCCACTTTGTGTTCGAAGCAAGGACGTAGATGAGATCGTGCAGACCGTTCGCCTTCTGGCTGGAAGCTTCGGCGGTGTAAACCTGGAGGATATTTCCGCACCGAGATGCTTTGAGATTGAGAAGAAGCTGAAAGAGTGCTGTGATATTCCGATTTTCCATGACGACCAGCATGGTACTGCAGTTATTACGCTTGCAGGTGTGATCAATGCGCTGAAGGTTGTTGGCAAAAAAATCGAAGACATTAAGATCGTTACTTCCGGAGCAGGAGCTGCCGGAATCGCGATTATCAAACTTCTTATTTCCATGGGACTTAAGAATGTTATTATGACAGATCGTAAAGGTGCAATTTACGAAGGCCGTGAGGGCCTGAACCCAATTAAGGAAGAGATGGCGAAGATCACAAACGCTAATCAGGAGAAGGGCTCCTTGAGTGAAGTGATCAAAGGCGCTGACGTATTTATCGGTGTTTCCGCACCTGGAACCCTTACTCCGGATATGGTTCGCACTATGGCGAAAGATCCGATCATCTTTGCCTGCGCAAACCCGACTCCTGAGATTTTTCCGGATGAGGCCAAGGCAGCAGGCGCAGCGGTAGTATCCACAGGTCGTTCCGACTATCCGAATCAGGTGAACAATGTTCTCTGCTTCCCGGGAATCTTCCGCGGTGCCCTTGATGTCCGTGCATCTGACATCAACGACGAAATGAAGATTGCCGCAGCTTATGCCATTGCAGGCCTGGTAAGCGACGAAGAACTCTGCGCTGATTATATTCTGCCAGCAGCATTTGATTCAAGAGTGAAAGATGCGGTTGCGAAGGCTACTGCTGAAGCTGCCATTAAGAGCGGAGTGGCTAGGATCTAAAATTCTTTATATATCCGTTTGTTTTCTTCTGCGGAGAATAACTTTAAACGATGCCCGATGCGAATCGCCTTTGAATCCGTTCCATGCCCGATCAAAGGTGATTTCGCAACGGGTGTCTTTTTTTCTGCGAATTCAAGGACTAGCTGCGCCATATCTGGTTGACAGTTATCCTCCTCCATTTTCGTAAACGTCCCCAATAAAATCCCATTCACCTTCTTAAATACCCCCATCTGGTTCAACTGGCTTAAATAAGTCACCATCTGCGGCAGTTTTCCTCCAAAGGACTCCAGAAGCAGGATTTTCTCCCGCATATCCGGCCAGTAAGGCGTGCCAGCCAGCTTCAAAAGGCACCGTATATTTCCTCCTACTACAATTCCCTCCATATGAGTCCCCCTCACAAATTCATAAGGAAAATCATAAAGAGAAGTGGCCCCCGCCAAGGTAGTACTAAGAAAGTCCGTTATCTGGGACTGGCTGTGATCGTAGGTGAGATTTCGTATCTGGTACAGGACAGATGATTTCCCTGTTCGGGCATAAATGGCATTTATAATTGTTGTCAGATCACTATATCCCCAAAAATGCTTTTTTCCATAAGCAATGGTCTGAAAATCCAGATAGGGTAAAATCTCGTTGGCCATATCCCCGCCAGATACGTCAAAAATATCCGTGACAGAATCATCCTCATAAAATTTCATAAGAGCCCAGGCACGCTCCCTGGCAGTTCCAGCCTGTCCGTTTTCATCTCCATAAAGATAAGGGCTAAGATCTACTTCTAGTCCGGATTTTTCCAGAATCTGCACCAACATTTTTATTGTTTCGGCCTGTTCTGGCCTAAGTCCGTTGGAACAACTGACAATCCCGATTTTGCTTCCCTGTTTCATAAAAAGTAATCCTTTCTTTTCAATAAAGTGCATGTGATTTTTTTATACATGTAACTTTTTCACAGATTTTACTATCTAAAACAATGTATGAAGCATAAAAATACGCTCATTCAACACTTTTTATCTTCTTTTACATTATAAACAATAATTCCTCATAAATCCACCATTCATCCTGGAGCGTGTTTGAAAAAGCATTCCCGCAGTTGATGTTCACTGGTAACGTTTCGCAATCTGTACGCCCCACTTTGCGGTATATTTTGTAGAGATTTTTTTTAACACACTCTGGAATCCCGAAACATTTTCAAAAAGCACTGGTCAAAATTTACGAAATTGCAGTGAAAAAAATGAGAAAAAAGTGCAAATAAATTATTGACAGCTTATATAAATTAGAATATACTAATCAACGTAAGCGAAACATAATAATAAATAGGTGTTTCTAAAGCACAAAAAAGGAAGGATGATATGATGCCGTTATCAATGGTAAACGAAGGAGAGCCGCAGGTGATTAAAAAAGTCGGCGGTAAAGAAGAAACCCGTAAATTCCTTGAAAATCTTGGGTTTGTACAGGGAGCTACAGTAACCGTTGTAAGTGAGATCAGCGGTAATATGATCGTGAATGTGAAAGATTCCAGAGTTGCCATTGGCAAGGATATGGCGAATCGGATCATGGTCTGAAATCCAGAAAAAAGGAGCAAGTATTATGAAAACATTACGGCAAGTTGGCGTAGGTCAGACTGTCACAGTGAAGAGACTGCACGGTGAAGGACCAGTAAAGAGACGTATCATGGATATGGGAATCACCAAAGGGGTACAGATCTATGTACGTAAAGTTGCACCGCTTGGAGATCCTATTGAGGTAACCGTGAGAGATTATGAACTGTCTCTGAGAAAAGTCGATGCAGAAATGATAGAGGTAGAATAAGTACTGTACAGGATATAGTACTTTGCTGTGTGTACATAAGGGAAAAGTTACTGTTCACGTACTTTTGCGAAACATCTTACAAATGTTGTCATATGAACAGCGGTAAAATCAGCACAGCATGAAATTGCATGTTCTGGAATGGAATGGGCAATTTTTTTTACCTTGTGGGTTAGCGAAACCTAATAAAGGGTTGAAAAGCTAACAAACGAAAGCTGATTGAAACAATCGGCAGCATAGGGCAACTAAAATCAGCAGAAGCTGTATATAATAAGCCCGGAAAAAAGAAAATCTGGAAAGAAAGAGGAGGCATGAAAATGTCGATTAAGATTGCACTTGCAGGTAACCCTAACTGCGGCAAGACCACATTATTCAATGCACTGACCGGCTCTAATCAGTTCGTTGGTAACTGGCCTGGTGTAACAGTAGAGAAAAAAGAAGGTAAACTGAAAGGTCATAAGGATGTAACCATCATGGACCTTCCTGGTATTTATTCCCTTTCCCCATACACACTTGAGGAAGTGGTTGCCAGAAATTACCTGATCAATGAAATGCCAGATGCGATCATCAACATCGTAGATGGTACAAACCTTGAGCGTAACCTGTATCTGTCCACACAGATCATGGAGCTTGGAATCCCGGTAGTTATGGCTATCAACATGATGGATCTGGTTCAGAAATCCGGAAACAAGATCCACATTGACAAATTAAGCAAAAAGCTTGGCTGCGAAGTAGTTGAGATTTCCGCTCTGAAAGGAACCGGAATCATGAAAGCTGCTGAGAAAGCAATCAGCGCAGCACAGAGCAAAAAGAAAACAATTCCGGTTCACGAATTTGCACAGGATGTTGAGGATGCGATTAAATCTGTTGAGAATAAGCTGACAGGAACTGTTGCAGAGGCTCAGAAACGTTTCTTTGCAATCAAGCTTATCGAGAAAGATGACAAGATCGTAGAGCAGATGAAGAGTGTTCCGGATGTGTCTTACGAAGTAAAGGCTCTGGAAGATAAATTCGATGATGATACAGAGAGTATTATCACAAACGAGCGTTATGTATACATCTCTTCCATTATTGGACAGTGCTATACAAAATCCTCTACAGGAAAGAAACTTACAACCTCCGATAAGATCGACAGAATCGTAACCAACAGATGGCTGGCGCTTCCGATCTTCGCAGTTGTAATGTGGGTTGTTTATTATGTGTCTGTAACCACTGTTGGAACTATTGTAACAGATTGGACAAATGATGTACTCTTCGGTGAGATTATTCCTCCGGCAGTTGAGTCTGCTCTGGAAGCTGTAAATTGCGCTGCATGGCTGCAGGGACTGATTCTTGACGGTATTGTTGCCGGTGTTGGCGCTGTACTTGGTTTCGTGCCGCAGATGCTGGTTCTGTTCCTGTTCCTTGCATTCCTTGAGTCCTGCGGTTACATGGCTCGTGTTGCATTCATCATGGACAGAATCTTCCGTAAATTCGGTCTTTCCGGAAAATCCTTTATTCCAATGCTGATCGGTTCCGGATGTGGTGTTCCTGGAGTTATGGCTTCCCGTACAATCGAGAACGACCGTGACCGTAAAATGACAATCATGACTACAACATTTGTTCCTTGTGGTGCGAAGCTCCCGATCATTGCAATGATCGCAGGTGCATTCTTTAACAACAGCGGATGGGTTGCTACAAGCTCTTACTTTGTTGGCATCGCAGCAATCATCTGCTCCGGTATTATCCTTAAGAAAACAAAAATGTTCGCTGGCGAGCCGGCACCATTCGTTATGGAGCTTCCGGCATATCACTGGCCAACCGTTGGCAATATTCTGAGAAGCATGTGGGAGAGAGGCTGGTCCTTCATCAAGAAAGCCGGTACCATCATTCTTCTTTCCACCATCGTTCTCTGGTTCCTTATGGGATTCGGCTGGGAAGGCGGTTCCTTTGGAATGGTAGAAGAGCTGAACAACAGTATTCTTGCCAAGATCGGTTCTGCAATCGCCTGGATTTTTGCTCCTCTTGGATGGACAAAAGCAGGAGAAGGCTGGAAGATGGCAGTTGCTGCCGTAACAGGTCTTATTGCAAAAGAGAACGTTGTTGCTACATTTGGTATGCTCTTCGGATTTGCTGAGGTTGCAGAGGATGGAGCTGAGATCTGGGGAAATCTTGCACAGGTAATGACTCCTATTGCAGCATACGGATTCTTGGTATTCAACCTTCTTTGTGCTCCTTGTTTCGCAGCTATGGGTGCTATTAAGAGAGAGATGAACAATGCAAAATGGTTCTGGTTTGCAATCGGCTATCAGTGCGGTCTTGCTTATGTAGTTTCCCTTTGCATTTATCAGATTGGTACACTGCTTACAGGCGGCGGATTTGGAATCGGAACAGTTGTTGCATTCGTTCTGGTTGCAGCATTCCTGTACCTGCTGTTCAGACCATATAAAGAGAGCAACAGCTTAAAAGTTAATACAAAGAGTATTGCTTAAGCAAAGTTGTTAAAAATAATTCAGCCTGTATCCCTTAAAAGATACAGGCTGGAATTTTTATATAAGGGGAAATCACCATATCTTTTCACTTTGGAAAAAGATGCTCTGCAGCAGTGAAGGCGTGAACCGTTATGGTTTCTCCTTATATAGAAATTCCAGCCCTGATATAAAATCATACAGAAATCAAAAAGGATGGCGATGAAAATGATGAAAAACGCAGTTGAAGAAAAAGCATATGAAAATCAGGAAGCATATCAGCGGACACAAATGCAGAAAGATATGATCCTTGAACGATTACGCGAACAAGGCTGCAGGATCACCAGACAGCGCCAGCTGATACTGGATATTATTCTGGAGGAGGAGTGTTCCTGCTGTAAGGAGATTTATTACAAGGTGCAGGAGAAAGACCGAAATATTGGACCTGCCACAATTTACCGTATGGTAAATATGCTGGAAAAAATCGGCGCCATCAGCCGAAAGAACATGTACCGGATTTCCAGCTGTGCAGCATGCTGCCAGGAAAATGGCTGCACGGTAAGACTTAGCGATGCTACTGTCTGTAAGCTGCCTTCTGAAGTCTGGAAACAGGTTGTAAGAGAAGGATTGAAAAATATGGGCTATATTGGAGATCAGGATATTGAGAGTATTGAGATGACCATGTCAAAGTGCGGTGCTTGAAAACTGGCATGATAGTATGAAGGCATATAAAAATAGCAGTTATCCAGGGGAGAGAGTTAGAGCCTGTTTGAAAAAGCATTCCCGCAATCTGCACGCTCCTCTTTGCGGTATATTTCACTCAAATTGTGACGTACATCTTGCAGAAAGTTTTTTCAAACACGCCCTAAAACAGGGAGATAATGAGAATATTTCTCGATAAGCAAAATAGCACTGGGAATTTCAGAAAACCTGATATATAATACCAAAATATTGAAAAATAATTAACAACAATAGCGTTTCACTATAAGGAGGAATTTAATCATGGCAAGTTTTAAATGGGACAAGACAGGACTTTTTGCAGCAGGTGTTTTATTCGGAACAGCAGGTATCAAGCTTCTTTCCAGCAAAGATGCGAAAAAAGTTTACACAGAGTGCACAGCAGCTGTTTTAAGAGCAAAGGACTGTGTAATGAAGACGGTTACAACTGTTCAGGAAAATGCAGGTGATATCTATGCAGATGCACAGCAGATCAACGAGGACAGAAAAGCAGCTGAGGAGCCGTTTGAGGATGAGGCAGCTGAAGGCGAGACAGAGTTTAAAGAGACTGATGAAGCTGAAGAGGCTGAGACAGAGGAAGCTGCTGAGTAATCTGGCAGTGTAATACCTTGCAAACATATTGGGGACTGCCGTTTTTGCGACAGTCCTCTTAATCGTTGCTGTTCCTTTGAAAAACTCTGCGAAATATTTTGGTGAACAAACCTTACTAAAATTTCGAAGAGTGTGGCGCGAAGCGATTACGGTAAACGTAATGAACAGTAACTCTTGCTTTGAAGAAAAAGTAGGTGAACAAGTTGAAATTTACAATTAAACATGAGAAAAAAGGACGTATCAGAGTCCATCTTTTTCAAAAATATATGAATTTTACCCAGGCAGATACCCTTCAGTATTACTTGGAAAATCTGGATGGAGTAAAGAAGGCCCAGGTCTTTAATCGTACCAGTGATGCTCTTATCTATTACACTGGAGAACGGAATGAACTGTTAAAGGCAATTCAGGCATTTGGTTACAGCCGTGTCAGCGTACCCGCTCAGGTGCTGGAGAATTCCGGAAGAGAATTAAATGAGACTTATAAGGAGAAGCTGGTAAATAAAGTTATTTTCCATTACGGACGCAAACTGCTTTTGCCATATCCATTGTCTGCAATCTATACCACTGCAATGTCTGTGAAATACATCTGGCTGGGAGTCAAGACACTCTGGAAGCGTAAGATCGAGGTTCCGGTTCTGGATGCAACTGCAATCGGTGTTTCTATTTTCCGCGGCGACTTCTCCACAGCCGGTTCTGTTATGTTCCTGCTTGGAATCGGAGAACTGCTTGAGGAGTGGACCCACAAGAAATCTGTGGATGATCTGGCACGTACCATGTCTCTGAACACTGGTAAGGTATGGCTTCGCAGTGAAGGTACGGAAGTGCTGGTGGATGCAGACAAGATCCAGGCCGGAGATATGGTTGTAGTACATATGGGAAATGTGGTCCCATTTGACGGTTTGATCGCAGAGGGCGAGGCTATGGTAAACCAGGCTTCCCTGACTGGTGAATCTGTTCCTGTAAGAAAAGTGGAAGGAAATTCCGTATACGCAGGTACGGTTGTGGAAGAGGGCGAGGCTGTCATTACTGTAAAAGCAGTTGGTGGTTCCAGCCGTTATGAGAAAATCGCAGCCATGATCGAGGATACTGAGAAACTGAAATCCGGTCTTGAGAGCAAGGCCGAGCACCTGGCGGACAGACTGGTCCCATACACACTTGGCGGTACTGCACTTACTTATCTGCTTACCAGAAATGTAACCAAGGCTGTTTCCGTATTGATGGTTGATTTCTCCTGTGCCCTGAAGCTGGCAATGCCGGTTTCTGTACTTTCCGCTATCCGGGAGGCAGGAGAATACAAAATCACTGTGAAAGGCGGTAAATTTCTGGAGGCAGTTGCGGATGCCGATACGATCGTATTTGACAAGACTGGTACGCTTACCAAGGCAGAACCTACAGTAGCTGAGGTTGTTCCGTTTAATGGACAGAACGAAAATGAACTGCTAAGAATTGCAGCCTGCCTGGAAGAACATTTTCCCCATTCCATGGCGAAAGCTGTTGTAGACGCAGCGAAGAAGAGAAAACTGGATCATGAGGAAATGCATTCCAAAGTAGAATACATTGTGGCTCATGGTATTTCTACAACCATTGAGGGGAAAAAAGCAATCATCGGAAGCTCCCATTTTGTATTCGAGGATGAGAAATGTACCATTCCGGAAGGCATGGAAGAGAAGTTTAAAAATCTTCCAAATGAGTATTCCCATCTGTATCTTGCAATTGAAGGCAGTCTTGCAGCTGTTATCTGCATTGAGGATCCTCTCCGTGAGGAAGCTCCTGCAGTTGTAAAAGCGCTGAAAAAAGCCGGATTCAGCAAGGTGGTTATGATGACCGGAGACAGTGAACGTACAGCCAGGGCTGTTGCTGCCAAGGTCGGCGTTGACGAATATTATTCTGAGGTTCTTCCGGAAGATAAAGCAAGCTTCGTGGAAAAAGAGAAAGCAAAAGGACGCAAGGTTGTCATGCTGGGTGATGGAATTAACGATTCCCCGGCACTTTCTGCAGCTGACGCAGGTATTGCAGTAAGCGAAGGCGCTGAGATTGCAAGAGAGATTGCAGACATCACTATCGGTGCGGATAATCTGGAAGGTATCGTAGTTCTGAAGCATATCAGTGACGCGCTGATGAAGCGTATCCACAATAATTACAGAACGATCGTAGGATTTAACACTGGTCTGATCCTGCTGGGCGTTGCCGGAATCCTGCAGCCGACTACCTCAGCATTGCTTCACAATACTTCAACATTGCTGATCGGTATGAACAGTATGAAGAATCTGGTGGGCACTGAGGAAATCTGAACGGATGTGTCGCGCATTGCGGACATTGTAAAAAAATCGGGTTCTGATTGCGGGAATGATTTTTCAAACACGCTCTGCGGTAATAGTGGAACTTCAGAATATAATCAGAGAGTTAATGAGACTGTTTTTCATTAGCTCTCTTTTTTTTGCTTAGTACTTGACAGAAATAAAGGATTAGTGTAAACTAACACCATAAAAGTTAGCATAAGCTAACCGAAGCGTAGAACTATAAAAATATATAATCAGCACATTTTACATAAAATAAAATGTAAAGGACTGCAGCAACTAAAACATATTTCAGAAGTGCAGGCGTTACTGGGAAGGTTGTAAACAGTAAACGAAAAGCTTCTAATTTTTTTAACAAAGGGTTAGAACAGACTAACGAAAATAGAAAGAAAACATTGCCTGGAAGCTGGGAATTTTCTTCATTTTCAGAAGCTTCAGGAAACCCGGAAAGGACAATTTACATGAGTATTGTAATTATCGGCGGAAATGAGAGAATGGTATGTCAGTATACCGATATCTGCAAAGACTATGGATATAAGGCGAAGGTTTTTCCAAAAGAGAACGGCGCCATCCGTAAAAAAATCGGATGTCCGGATCTGATGGTGCTTTTTACCAATACAGTGTCCCATAAAATGGTCATCAGTGCATCCCAGGAAGCAAAGAAAAACAATATTCCGGTAGCGCGCATCCATACCAGCAGCGCAAGCGCCTTAAAGTGTGCATTGGATGAGCATGCAGTGATGGCATAAAGAAGAATTTGCGAGCCACATTCGCAAAGGGGTTATAGTATTTTGAATGCAGCTAATGACAGGAGTTTATCATGATCGAGAAATGTCTCATTGAGCACTGTGCTCCAACCCTCGCTTCACTAAAAGCAGCCAATCTTTTTAATGCCTGCTGTGAAGATGGAGAAAATATAAACCTTCAAATTTTTATGTGGAATCAGTTGATGAATCAAAAGGGTGTGAAGCTGTTGGCACTTCGCAGCCGTGGCAACCGTTCACTGGTTTATGTATACCGGGAAAAACAGCTGGCACAGAATCTGAATCGTCCCGGAGTTGCCCGGTTTCTGAAGCAATATGGATATGAAAATACAGAACCGGAACAGTGCCTGGCGTTATTGAAGAAGCGCTTTGAGGCATCAGAGGATTTTCCACATGAGATTGGGATTTTTCTTGATTATCCACTTGGGGACGTAATTGGTTTTATCCAGAATGGCGGACAGAATTATAAATGTTCCGGCTGCTGGAAAGTATATTGTAATGAATGTGAAGCATTGAAAATGTTTCAGAAGTACCATAAATGCCGCGAGGTTTATCGGAATCTATGGGCAAAAGGCAGGAGTGTTCTGCAGCTGACAGTGGCTGCCTGACATACAATGAAAGTCCACTATGGGTGACAGCCAAAAAGCGATAAGAGTCACGGAAAAGCTGACTTTCGTTATTAAAGTGCCAGATGTGGAGGATAAAACATAAATGATCTCACAGGCTGGCAATAAAATTATAAAAGAAAGAGGTTAAGTGAAGTTATGAGTAAAGTAGCAGTTGTATATTGGAGCGGAACTGGTAATACAGAGGAAATGGCAAATAAAGTAGCGGAAGGTGCAAAAGCTGCAGGAGCTGAGGTAGAAGTGATCAGTGCAGATGATTTTGATGGAACAGATATCAGCAGTTTTGACGGTGTAGCTTTCGGATGCCCTGCAATGGGAGATGAGGAGCTTGAGGATTCCGTATTCCAGCCGGTATTCGAAGCATGTGAGCCAAAGCTTGCAGGCAAAAAAGTAGCGCTCTTCGGTTCCTACGGATGGGGAGACGGCGACTGGATGCGCAGCTGGGAAGAAAAATGCCAGAACGATGGCGTTGCACTTGCTGTTGACAGTGTAATCTGCAACGAAGAGCCAGATGATGAGGCTCAGGCAGCCTGCATTGAGCTTGGAAAAGCTATCTGCTGATTGGAACTGTTTTTGAAAAAAACAGAATATAGATTATTATAACAATAATAACATTTACAGCCGCTATTAGTGCAAATAATGTACTAATGGCGGCTGTTTTGATGAAACTTAAATAAATTGACCGAAATCCCGTCTGGGAGTATAATTGTGTCAGAAAAGTGAAACAGTAAAAATCCCCATAAAAGCCAAAGTTCACCCCTCTGTTCAAGGCCTTCCAGATAAGGTAAAATGAAGATTGCAAAGTGGGAGATCATCACAAAACGGATTTGTTGCCTATTTGTGACATCACTATATATGAGAGTCAGCTGTAGAGCGGGACTTTCACAGGATATTACAGTATAAAAGGAGAAAACAGAAATGGCAGTTACAGAGAATAAATATCAGCTTGGAACAGCTGAAAACCAGAAATTTCTGCAGGATGTTAGAGATGGCTTATTAAGCTTCGGACATCAGTTTCCGGCACCAGGAGGAAGCTCCTATTATCTTGGAGATGACGGCACTCCCTGGAAAGACCGTAACCGTGAAACCTGGATCACAAGCCGTATGACACATGTGTACAGCATTGGTTCCATGCTTGGACATGAAGGCAGCGAGGCATTGGCTGATGCAGCGTTGAAGGGGCTTAGAGGCGAGCTTCACGATGATCAAAATGGTGGTTGGTATGCAGGTCTTACAAAGGACAATGAAATTGTTCCAACCAAGCAGTGCTATGCCCATGCATTTGTAATTCTGGCAGCTTCTTCCGGCGTGTTGGCCTGCAGAGAAGGGGCAGCAGAGCTTTTGAAAGATGCCTTGGCACTTTATGATCTGAGATTCTGGAACGAGGAAGAAGGACTTTCCTGTGATACCTGGAACACAGAATTTACAGAGCTGGATTCCTATCGAGGCTTGAATGCAAATATGCATACTGTTGAGGCGTTTCTTGCCGCAGCTGATGTGACCGGGGATGAGAAATATCGTGTACGTGCAGGCAGGATCATCGACCATGTTCTGGTATGGGCAAAGGACAATAACTGGCGTATACCGGAGCATTTTTCCAGTGACTGGGTACCGGATCTGGAATGCAACAAAGACCGCCCGGACGACCAGTTTAAGCCATACGGCGCAACTCCGGGACACGGAATTGAGTGGGCAAGACTGATCACACAGTGGGCGCTTTCTACATATAAAGAGGACAAGGCTGGCGCAGCACCTTATATTGAAGCTGCAGAGAATCTGTATAACCGCGCAGTTGCTGACGCATGGAATGCAGACGGTGCACCGGGAATCTGTTACACAACAGACTGGAACGGCAAACCTGTAGTCCATGACAGAATGCACTGGACTCTTGCAGAAGCAATCAACACCTCTTCCGTTCTGTTCCATGTAACAGATAATGAGAAATACGCAGCAGATTATGCAGAGTTTATGAAATATCTGGATGAGAAAGTTCTGGATCACGTAAACGGTTCCTGGTTCCACCAGCTGGACAGAGAGAACAATCTTCTGGAGACCGTATGGCCTGGAAAGTCTGATATTTATCATGCACTGCAGGCTACATTGATTCCATATTATGCTCCCGGTCTGTCCATTGCAGTGGCAGTGAAGAAGCAGGCAAGATAAAACAAAAATATTTTGTAACTGAGAAGGTTCTGACCAGGTACAGTGATAAAATTAATGGGGGAGGCTTTGCCTCCCCATTTTGGACTTATTAGGTAAGTCAGTGAAGTCTGGAACGTAAGCGGACATTTCAAACACTCACGGTAAACTTCATTCATCCCACCCATCATACAACCGGATGTTCACCTGGATATTTCTGACCACATCCTCATCTTCTAATTCCATATCATCTGGATCTGTGATCGGAGGCAGCTCTGGAACTTCTTCGGAGAGCTCTACAGAAATCCAGTCGAATGCAGCAGCGTTAGCGCTTTCGATAGCTTCGTCTAAAGTGTCTCCTTCTCCGAAGCAGCCTTCCAGGTCTGGGAAAGTTCCCTTATAACGACCATCTTCGGTTTTCTTAAAAACAGCAGGATATATAAATTTCATGATAAACCTCCCGAAAATAAAAATAACATATTGAAAATTAATTTCAATTATAAGCGTTTGAGCTGGTAAATACAAGATAAGAAAAAACTTGTATTTAAGAAAATACGAAACGAGAAAAGACGTGGCAGCGGAGCCAAAAAGAATCTAAGAAACAGGATTGTCAAATATAGGGGAAAATGATATTCTTACAGCAAGAGACTTTAGAGCGTGTTTGAAAAATCATTCCCGCAATCTGCACGCCCCACTTTGCGGTATATTTCACCCGAATTCGGTTGCCGTAGCCCGCTACGGCGCCCTCATCCGAGCGAAATCTCCCACAAATTGTGACGCACATCTTGCAGAAAGCCTTTTTCAAACACGCTCTAGCCGGTTCGGAACTGAAAGAAAATGGCGCGGCTTTATAGAAATATACCTGCCGGAGGTGAAATCTTGGAATTTCAGCATGAATTGATCATACCAAACGAAGGTCTTCCTTTCAAAATCTTTTTATTTGAAGGCGGACACGGCAATTACGAAAGAGAAAAACACTGGCATACCTCAATTGAGATTTTTGCAGTGCTAAAAGGCAGACTGACTTTTTTTCTTAATGAAGAAGAGTACCCCCTGGAGGCTGGCGGGCTGATCATCATCAATTCCAATGAGATCCACTCCATTCACGCCCCCAGGAAAAATGAGACTGTGGTTTTGCAGATTCCACTGAAGCAGTTTGAAAAATATTTTACTGCCCAGCGGTTTATCCGATTTACAAGTGCAGCCCGTGTGGCAAAGGATCAGAAGTCCAAGGCTCCGGATAATCGGAAGCTGGCATTTTTTATTGAGGAGCTTTATAAGGTGTACTGTGCCCGTGAAGAAGGATGGGAGTACCGGACTATGGCCCTGTACTACAATATTTTGTACCTGATGGTAAGGGATTATCGTGAGACCGAGGCTGCACAGGAGGAAATTCAGGATAGCCGACGACTGGATGCTTTGTCAAAAATTACCACTTATATGCGTGAGCATTATACAGAAGAACTGAAACTTTCTGAGATGGCAAATTTATTTGGCTATTCAGACGCTTATTTGTCGCGAATGTTCAAAAAGTATGCAAAAATCAATTTTAAGACTTATTTACAGGAAATTCGCATGTCTTATGCATGTCGGGAACTGATGAATACAGAGAAAACAGTGAGCCAGATTGCCCTGGACAACGGCTTTGCCAGCAGCAGAGCCTTTTCCAGAGAGTTTCAGAAGAAATATAACAGACTTCCAAGCGAAGTAAGACAAAAATTTAATACAACTCCAAAAGAATAAAATGTCAAAAAAGTGCTATAGATAAGACAAGAAAACCGTCGTAAAGCATATCAGAATATGGTATGCTTTTTTCATGCAGAAAGAACCAGGGCAGACTGAGATCAGCAGCTGGTTCGGGAATCTTGAGTATGAGCATGTTGGACTGCTGTGAGAGTGGCAGATAGCAGCCATGTCCGCATTCTGATATGCGCAAAAGGAGGTTAATCGTGAAGATTCAGAAAGTAACAGATCCGGCATTCCGTAAATATGGACAGGTGCTGGAGGGATACGACTTTACAGGTCTTATCAAGGAGATGAAACACACTCCGGTTCCAGAGGACGTAATCTATGTTCCATCTGTTGAGGAGCTGGAGGCACTGGATATTATGAAGGACCTGCAGAACAAGGGATACGGCGGGCTGCCGGTCCAGATCGGATACTGCAACGGCCATAACAAGAAGCTGAATGCAGTGGAGTATCATCGTAATTCCGAGATCAATGTAGCGGTTACAGATCTTGTCCTTCTTATCGGACATCAGCAGGACATTGAGCCGGATCATACCTATGATACATCTAAGATCGAGGCATTCCTTGTACCGGCAGGAACCGGAATCGAGGTATACGCTACCACACTTCACTACGCACCATGTCATGTGAATGAGGGCGGTTTCCAGTGTGTTGTTGTACTTCCGAAAGGAACTAACACAGACCTTACTTTCCAGACTGAGAAGACGGGAGAGGACAGCTTGATGACAGCCAAGAACAAATGGCTGATCGCACATGAGGATGCGAAGATCGCTGGCGCATTTAATGGTCTGAAGGGTGAGAATATCACAATTGACTGATAAAATAATTCATAGTTGCTCATTTTTTTCAGAAGATAAACCGACACGTTGTTGGTGGGTAACTACTAAAGTCTGTTTGAAAAATGAATATTGAGACCTGAGGAGCTTACATAGCTACCACAATTGAAAGTTTCTTAAAAAATTAAAATATGGAGGAATACCTATTATGAACAATATACCAGTAGTAAAACTTGGATTAATCGCAGTAAGCCGTGACTGTTTCCCGATTCAGCTTTCTGAGAAGAGACGCGCAGCTATCATGGACGCTTACAAGGGTGAGCTTTATGAATGTCCAGTAACTGTTGAGAATGAGAAAGACATGGAGAAGGCTCTCGAGGATGTAAACAAAGCTGAGTGTAATGCACTTGTTGTTTTCCTTGGAAACTTCGGACCAGAGACTCCAGAGACCCTGATCGCTGAGAGATTTGATGGACCTTGCATGTATGTAGCTGCTGCTGAGGGCGATGGCGATATGATCAATGGTCGTGGTGATGCTTACTGCGGTATGCTGAACTGCTCCTACAACTTAAAGATGCGTCATCTTGAAGCTTATATTCCGGAATATCCGGTTGGAACTGCAACTGACATTGCTACCATGATCGCTGACTTCGTACCAGTTGCACGTGCCGTTATCGGTGTTCGTAACCTGAAGATCATTACCTTTGGACCACGTCCACAGGACTTCTTCGCATGTAACGCACCGATCAAAGGACTCTATGAGCTGGGCGTTGAGATTGAAGAGAACTCTGAGCTTGACCTTCTTGTTTCCTTTAAAGAGCATGAGAATGATCCTCGTATCCCGGATGTCTGTGCTGATATGGCAAAAGAGATGGGCGAAGGCAAATATTATGAAGATCTTAATGCTAAGATGGCACAGTTTGAGCTTACTCTTCTTGACTGGGCTGAGGCTCACAAGGGAGCAAGAAAATACGTTGCATTTGCTGATAAATGCTGGCCTGCATTCCCGTCACAGTTTGGATTTGAGCCATGCTATGTAAACAGCCGTCTTGCTGCAAGAGGAATCCCGGTATCCTGTGAGGTTGATATCTACGGAGCTCTTAGCGAGTACATCGGACTTTGCATTTCCAATGACGCTGTTACACTGCTTGACATCAACAACTCCGTTCCTCAGTACATCTATGATGAGGATATCAAGGGCAAATATGATTATAAGCTTACCGATACATTCATGGGCTTCCATTGCGGAAATACTCCGGCCTGCAAGATGTGCGATTCCAGAGCTGTTAAATATCAGCTGATCCAGCACAGACTTCTTGAACCGGAAGGATCTGAGCCAGATTTCACAAGAGGAACTCTGGAGGGAGATATCGCTGCTTCTGATATTACATTCTATCGTCTGCAGTGCAACTCTGAGGGAGAGCTTGTTTCTTATGTTGCAGAAGGTGAAGTTCTTGACGTACCTACAAGATCCTTTGGTGGTATTGGTATCTTCGCAATCAAAGAGATGGGAAGATTCTACCGTCACGTACTGATCGAGGGCAACTACCCGCATCACGGTGCAGTTATGTTCGGACATTATGGAAAGGCATTCTACGAAGTAGTGAAATTCCTTGGACTTGATGTTAAGAAGATCGGTTACAACCAGCCAGCTGGTGTAAGATATCCTACAGAGAATCCATGGGGCTAATGCTTAAATAAACAGTAAGTAATTGCTGTGTACAAAGTTGAGAGCAATGTAGAATGATTGCTTCTTGCTTAAAAAGCAGGAAGGGACGATTTGAATAGAATTATAGGCGTATATAGAAACGGCCGTACCACTTTATGCGGTACGGCTGTTTTTAGAATAGGCGGGCAGAGCATTCTAAGAGGGTTCTGGCCGGAAAGCCTAGAAGGAACGCCTAAGGCATGAACTTAAGGAGGATAAAAATGTATTTTATCGGTGTTGATCTTGGTACTTCCGCAGTAAAACTTCTTCTTATGGAAGAATCCGGAAAAATCTGTAATATCGTATCAAAAGAATATCCATTATTTTTCCCGCATCCGGGCTGGTCTGAGCAAAATCCGGAAGACTGGTATACCCAGAGTATGGCTGGTATGAAAGAACTGACAGAGGGCATTGATCGCTCCCAGGTTGCCGGAATCAGCTTCGGCGGACAGATGCATGGACTGGTAACTTTAGATGATCAGGATCAGGTAATTCGTCCTGCAATTTTGTGGAATGACGGACGTACTTCTGAAGAGACAGATTATCTGAATAATGTGATCGGAAAGGACAAGCTTTCCCAGTATACTGCAAATATCGCATTTGCAGGCTTTACTGCTCCGAAGATCCTGTGGATGAAGAAAAATGAGCCAGAGAAATTTGCAAAAGTTGTGAAGATCATGCTTCCAAAGGATTACCTGGCTTATCGTTTAAGCGGCTCCTTCTGCACAGATGTATCTGACGCTTCAGGTATGCTTCTTCTGGATGTAAAGAATCGCTGCTGGTCTAAAGAAATGATGGAAATCTGCGGTGTGAAAGAGGAGCAGCTTCCGAAGGTTTATGAGAGCTGGGAGGTTGTTGGAACACTGAAACCAGAGGTTGCTAAAGAGCTTGGCTTCTCTGAGAATGTAAAGGTTATCGCTGGTGCTGGAGACAATGCGGCAGCAGCTGTTGGTACTGGAACAGTTGGTGATGGACAGTGCAATATTTCCCTTGGTACTTCTGGAACTGTATTTATTTCCAGCAAGAATTTTGGTGTAGATGAGTACAATGCCCTTCATTCTTTCTGCCATGCAGATGGAAGCTATCATCTGATGGGATGTATGCTCAGCGCTGCTTCCTGTAATAAATGGTGGGCCGAGGAGATTCTTGGAACGAAGGACTTCGCAGCAGAGCAGGCGCCTATCCAGAAGCTTGGTGAGAATCACGTATTCTTCCTGCCATACCTGATGGGCGAGCGTTCCCCACACAACGATCCAGATGCAAGAGGCGTATTCTTCGGCATGTCCATGGACACCTCAAGAGCAGATATGACTCAGGCTGTATTGGAGGGAGTTGCTTTCGCACTTCGTGATTCTCTGGAGGTTGCAAAGAGTCTTGGAATTAAAATTGAGCGTACCAAGATCTGTGGCGGTGGTGCAAAGAGCCCGCTGTGGAAGCAGATTATTGCAAATGTTATGAATATTAAGGTTGACGTTCTGGAAGTGGAAGAGGGACCATCCCTTGGCGGTGCTATGCTGGCAGCAGTAGGATGCGGTGTTTATCCGGACGTTGAGACTGCTGGCAAGAAGCTTGCAAAAGTAGTGGATACTGTAGAGCCTACTCCAGAACTGGCTGCGAAATATGAGGAGAGATACCAGAAGTTCAAAGAACTGTATCCGGCTATGAAGCCGTTGTTTAAGAATCTGTAAGAGATATAGCAAGGCGGACAAAATTTGGTTTAAAACGGATTAATAGAATGGTGATTGTGTTGAATGTGAAATAATTAACACAATCACCATTTTTGTATAGTCATGATTCTATAAAACAAATTTCTCCAGAACTTCTGCAACACCATCCTCATTGTTAGTGCGTGCAGTGATATAATCCGCAGACTCTTTCACGCCATCTGGTGCATTTTCCATGGCAACGCCAAGGGCAGCATAGCGGATCATGGAGAGGTCATTGAAACCGTCGCCGATAGCGATAGTTTCAGCGGGGGTGAAATCGTAGAGCTTACCAATGCAATCAATAGCTGCAGCCTTTGACACCTTACTGTTGAAGAACTCCAGATAGAAGGGCTTGGAGGTGCAGAAGGTTACGTTATGAAAATGAGCTGTTTTCCGTAGCTCTTTTTCTATTTGCTGAATTTGGGAAACATCGTCATACCAGAGAATTTTCGTAATCCCCTGCGCCAAAAGCTTGTCGATAGATGGCATGAGAAGGGGCGTTACCTTGGTAGCCTGGCTGTATTCCTGAATCCGGTTATTCAGCTTGTTCCCATATAATCTATTGTCCGACCAGATGCACATGGTAGTATCATAGTTCAGTCCTGCTTCCAGAATCAGACGCGCATCGTCAGCTTTCAGCTCCTGTCTATACAGAACGCGTCCGTCAGCAGAATCCAGGATCATAGCCCCATTATAAGTGATCACAGGTCCCTGAATGCCCAGCTGTTTCTGATAGCGCTCCACTCCCTGAATGGGGCGCCCGGTGCAAATGGAGAAAATCAGTCCCTGCGCGGCTGCCTGCCGGATTATTTCAATGGTGTATGGTGTAATTTCGTTTTTGTCATTTAATAAAGTACCGTCCATGTCGGCGGCTGCAAATTTATAGATCATAGTGCCTCCTGGAATATATGGTAAATTAGTTTTGTGAGCTGAAATGCCCCTCGCAGGCAGAGTATCCTGCTGGTTGTTTTTTCTTATTATAAAACGAAGATAGTGCAGGAATCAATCACTTTGAATGGTTACATGTGAAGATTCACATGGATTTCGGGAAAAGATGCCTTGATTTCGGCATTTAAGAGAATTGTTTTTTTGTTTGCAAAATGGTAAAATAATTGGGTGCTGTAAAAGCGGAAACAGGCAGGCTGAGATTGTGAAACAGTCATGCCTTTGGGACTTTTACAAAAATGAAAAATAGAAAAGTGATGAGGTGTAAAGCTATGCAGGAAATGAAGCCAGTTAAAGAAGGCAAAGTACGCGAGATTTACGACAACGGAGACAGCCTGATCATGGTTGCGACAGACCGTATCAGCTGTTTTGATGTGATCCTGAACAACGAAGTGACGAAGAAAGGCACTGTTCTTACACAGATGTCCAAGTTCTGGTTTGATATGACCCAGGATATCCTGCCGAACCACATGATTTCTGTTGATGTAAAAGATATGCCGGAGTTTTTCCAGCAGGATAAGTTTGACGGAAACAGCATGATGTGCCGCAAGCTGGATATGATCCCGGTTGAGTGCATCGTTCGTGGATATATCACTGGAAGCGGCTGGGCAAGCTACCAGAAGAATGGTACAGTTTGCGGAATTACTCTTCCGGAAGGTCTGAAAGAGTCTGACAAGCTGCCTGAGCCTATTTACACACCTTCTACCAAGGCTGAGATCGGCGACCACGATGAGAATATTTCTTTTGAGCAGAGCGTTACCCATCTTGAGAAATACTATCCGGGACATGGTCAGGAGTATGCAGAGAAGATTCGTGATTACACCATCGCATTATATAAAAAATGTGCTGAGTATGCTTTAAGCAAAGGTATTATTATTGCAGATACCAAATTTGAGTTTGGACTTGATGAAAATGGTAATATTGTTATTGGTGATGAGATGCTTACACCGGACAGCTCCAGATTCTGGCCGGCAGATGGATATGAGCCAGGTCATGGCCAGCCATCCTTTGACAAGCAGTTTGCCCGTGACTGGCTGAAAGCAAACCCGGACAACGACTGGACTCTTCCACAGGAAATCGTGGACAAGACAATCGACAAATATCTCCAGGCATATGAGATGCTTACAGGGGAGAAGCTGAAATAAGCAATATACAAATACTGCCAGGGCATTTGTCCCTGGCAGGCTGATAAAATCCTTTATTTTATTTTCAAAGGATACACTTTGCTTGTATGTAAAAAGCGCCCGGGAGTTTGGGTCTCCCGGGCGTTGATTTTTGTGAGCAACGTGCCAAATCCATGTTTACACGGAAACCTGGCTGACATGTAAAAATCAGAACAGTCCTGTGATCTTACCTGTTTCGTCTACATCGATTTTCTCAGCAGCCGGAACCTTTGGAAGACCTGGCATGGTCATGATCTCTCCTGTGAGGGCTACGATGAAGCCTGCACCTGCAGAAATCTTCAGGTTACGAACGGTTACTTCGAAGTCTGTAGGAGCACCAAGCTTGGTCTGGTCATCTGTTAAGCTGTACTGTGTTTTTGCTACACAGATCGGGCAGTTTCCGAATCCCAGTTCCTCAAGCTGTTTTGCCTGTTTCTGAGCGTTTGCTGTGAGAACAACTCTCTTACCGCCATAGATTTTCTGAACGATCTGGTTCAGCTTATCTTCGATAGAGCCTTCAAGCTCATAGGAATATGTGAAGTCGTTTGGCTCTTCAACAAGACGGATTACTTCCTCAGCTAATTTAATACCGCCTTCGCCGCCTTTTGCCCATACTTCAGAAAGTGCAACATTAACGCCAAGCTCTTTACATTTTGCTTCTACCAGGTCAAGCTCTGCCTTGGTATCTGTCGGGAATGCATTGATTGCAACAACACATGGAAGCTTGTAAACATTTTTGATGTTGCTTACGTGTTTCAGAAGGTTTGGAAGACCTTTCTCAAGAGCCTCAAGGTTCTCATTGTTAAGATCAGCCTTCGGAACGCCGCCATTGTATTTCAGTGCACGGACAGTAGCAACGATAACAACTGCATTTGGTTTCAGACCAGCCATACGGCATTTGATATCAAGGAATTTCTCGGCACCAAGGTCAGCACCGAATCCAGCCTCTGTGATGGTGTAATCAGCAAGCTTCAGAGACATCTTGGTAGCGGTTACGGAGTTACATCCGTGAGCAATGTTTGCGAATGGTCCGCCGTGAACGATTGCAGGTACATGCTCCAGTGTCTGAACAAGGTTTGGTTTCAGAGCATCTTTCAGAAGTGCTGTCATAGCACCCTCTGCATGAAGATCACCAGCTGTTACCGGTTTCTGCTCTGACGGTTTGCCATATGTATAACCGATGATGATTCTGGAAAGTCTTTCTTTCAGGTCTTTGATATCACTTGCAAGACAGAGAACAGCCATGATCTCGGAAGCTACCGTGATGTCATAGCCGTCTTCACGAGGCATACCGTTTGTTCTTCCGCCAAGTCCGTCTACTACATTACGAAGCTGACGGTCGTTCATATCTACACATCTTCTCCATGTGATCTTACGTGGGTCGATGTTAAGAGCATTGCCCTGGAAAATATGGTTATCGATCATTGCTGCAAGAAGGTTGTTTGCTGCGCCGATTGCGTGGAAGTCACCTGTGAAGTGAAGGTTGATATCTTCCATTGGAACTACCTGGGCATATCCGCCGCCTGCTGCACCGCCTTTTACACCGAATACCGGTCCAAGGGATGGCTCACGAAGAGCTACCATAACGTTCTTGCCAAGCTTCTGCATAGCGTCTGCCAGACCAACTGTAGTAGTGGTTTTTCCTTCTCCGGCAGGAGTCGGGTTGATAGCGGTAACCAGAATCAGTTTGCCATCATTCTTATCTGTTTCTTTCAGAAGATTGTAGTCGATTTTTGCTTTGTATTTACCATACTGCTCAAGATATTTGTCCGCAATACCTGCTTTAGCTGCAATCTCAGTGATTGGTTTCATTTCACATTCCTGTGCGATTTCGATGTCACTTTTAAACCCCATAATAAAAGCTCCTTTCGTTGTGTAAGATTAAATGGTTTTTATATAACCGCTTCTTAAAAAGACAACGGTATTTCCCTCATGTCGGAGGTACCTCCCGGTAAAAAAAGGGCAGTATCTGATGATTCAAATACTGCCCAGACGGTCGGCTGGAAATTACTGCCTATGCTGTCTGCAAAATAAGGTGCAGCTGCTGTAAACAGTAATCCTCATGATCTGCTCCTGAAGTCCCTGTGGTTAACTCCACGATCCGTCAGTATTCAGAAGCTTTTCAATTGATGTGTTCATTGTATCATTAAAAAAACATTTTGTCAATAAATTAACAGACAGCATTATTGTCAAAAAAGACGATGTATATTTGTGAAAAATAACAAATGCTTTGAACGTGGATAAAATCTACCCGAATTGAAAAATACAATCTCCGCTTCAGACTTCATAAAAATTTTATGACTTGGATAGTTGCGTATGAGGGCAAGTATTGTTAGAATAGAAAATGCACAGAGCCTGTTTGAAACAGGATAATGATTCGTGGTTTTATATAAGAAAGGTTGAATAATTGAATGAATAGAACAGAATTTCTGGATACATTGAGAAGTCAGCTGTCCGGACAGATGCATGAGGGTAAGGTGGCGGCGCATGTGCGTTACTATGAAGATTATATTCAGTCACAGGTACGTAGTGGACGCGATGAGCAGCAGGTTCTTGATGAACTTGGAGATCCCAGGCTGATCGCCAGGACTTTGCTGGATACAGATGTGGATAACGGGCAGCTGGATTATGAGGAGTACAGCACCTATTCGGATGACGCACAGAATACCCAGAGCTCCAGCCGGAATCATGTACATGTATGGCGGTTTGATACCTGGTACAGCAAACTTCTGGGCGTGGTGATCCTGCTGATAGTCGTCTTTTTGCTGTTTCATATTCTGGTGGCAGTGATTCCGTTTTTTGCGGTACTGGCGTTGATTTTGTTTATTGTGTCACTGATAAAAAATCGGAATTAACATGATACTATGAACGTCACGAACGGCAGATGCGGGAGTGTCGCAGGCGCACAGCAGCTGATTTTCATATATAGAGATGTCGCCGATAGACGACATGTCCGTTTTGTAACAAAAAAATGTCGGACATGCTTTAGAGAATCATATGTTACTGTTCACTCCGTTCACAGTAACGCGCTTCGCGATGCACAGAAATCATGCATTCGCATGATTTCGCGCCGCAATTCTCGGGTTTTCTGTGAACTTTGTTCACAAAAAACGCCTCGCGGAACGTGACCAGTGAACAGTAACAATCATATTCAGCAAGGTTTCTTCTGAGCAGGAATGAGTTACAGTTTTGTTGAGATCGTGATATAAAGTATGGGCATTATAGAATATATTCAGGGAAGGATTTAAATGAGCAGTATAACAATAGAAGAATTAAAAAAGTTACCAGCGGAGTCCTATCAGATCATTGATGTCCGCGACGAGATTGAGATTTCCCATGGCGCTGTTAAGGGGGCTTTGGCCTGTAAGCCAGAGGAAATCATGGAGAATCCGGAAGTGGATAAGACCAGAAAACTGGTTATTTGCTGCAGCCGCGGAATCAATAGTAAAGAAATCGCTAAGAAGCTCGAGGAAGAGGGGCTGGATGCAGTAAGCCTTGAGAAAGGGTACATTGCCTGGCTTATGGATGCCATGAAGAGTTCACAGGACGAAGATTTTGCGAAAAATGTGGAGATCAGTCTTCGCAAGAAATTTAAGAAAAAAATCTGGTCCAGGTTTACCAAGGCAATCAATACTTACGAGCTTGTGAAGCCGGGAGATAGGATTGCAGTCTGTATTTCCGGCGGCAAGGACTCTATGCTGATGGCAAAGTGCTTCCAGGAACTGAAGCTTCATAATAAATTTGATTTCGAAGTGAAATTTCTGGTTATGGATCCGGGCTACAGTCCGGCCAACCGTCAGGTAATCGAGGAAAACGCCAGAAGGTTAAATATTCCTATTCGTATTTTTGAGTCTGATATTTTTGAGTCTGTATTTAATGTGGAGAAATCTCCTTGTTATCTTTGCGCAAGAATGCGCCGCGGGCATCTCTATGCTTTTGCAAAAGAAATGGGTTGCAACAAGATTGCACTGGGTCACCACTATGATGATGTGATTGAGACCATTCTTATGGGCATGCTTTACGGTGCCCAGGTACAGACTATGATGCCCAAGCTTCACAGCACCAACTTTGAGGGAATGGAACTGATCCGTCCATTGTATCTGGTGCGGGAGGATGATATTAAGGCATGGCGTGACTACAATGATCTCCATTTTATTCAGTGTGCATGTAAATTTACAGATACCTGCACTACCTGCAATAACGAAAATCGCTCCAAACGTGTAGAAATCAAGGAACTGATCCGTGACCTGAAAAAGGTGAATCCGTTTGTAGAGGGCAACATTTTCAAGAGCGTAGAGAATGTAAATATTGATACAGTTGTGGGATATAAACAATATGGTGTGAGACATTCTTTCCTGGAAAATTATGATGGGGAGCCCGGTTCTGCCTCTGAGAATGCTGCTGATGCAGTAGAGTAACAGAGAGAAAATGTGGATTTTAGACCTGCACACTCGGATCTACATCCTACGCGATTGGTATAGTTATTTACGAAACGATGTATTAGTAAAAATATTGAGCCAAGGTCAATGCTGCATGTGACCTTGGCTCGTTTTTTGTAGGGGATGAAAAGAGAAGCGCTATAGATATATTGGAGTATTTATTTTCCGATTTTTCCGAGAAGCCATACACAAAGAATGATGATCAGAATGGCAGTAAAGATTCCTGCCATTCCTTTTGCCATGATTTCAAGTGCAATAATGATATTGGATGTATTCATAGATAAGACCCTCCTCATTATAAAAATTTTTTTATAAAAATTTTGTGACCAGGTTGATAACCATGCCGCCTGCGATTACAGAAGCAATCTGTCCGGACACGTTGGCACCGGCGGCCTGCATGAGAATTACATTTGTGGGATCTTCTTCCATGGCCATTTTCTGAACAACTCGGGAGGACATTGGAAATGCAGAAATTCCGGCACCGCCAATCATTGGGTTGATCTTTTTTTTCAGGAAAAGATTCATAAATTTTGCCAGGAGAACGCCGCCGATGGTGTCCATGACAAAAGCAAAAAGTCCGATTACCAGGATCAGTAAGGTCTCTTTTGTTACAAACTGTTCTGCACGCATGCTGAAGGAAATGGTGATTCCAAGAAGCAGGGTGATCAGATTTGCCAGAATATTCTGGGCTGTGTCGGACAGGGTGCCCAGGACGCCGCATTCCCGGATCAGGTTGCCGAACATGAGAAATCCAACCAGCGCAACGGATTGAGGTGCTACCAGCCCCACGATTACAGTAACTATAATGGGAAAAGCAATCTTCATGGTTTTGGAAACGGATTTCGGATTATATTCCATGTGAATGCAGCGTTCCTTCTTTGTAGTGACAAGCCGGATGGCAAAGGGCTGTACAATTGGGACAAGTGCCATGTAGGAATAGGCGGCAACTGCAATGGCGCCGATATATTTGGAATTCAGGACCTGGGATACCAGAATGGAAGTAGGTCCGTCGGCAGCACCGATGATTCCGATAGAAGCAGCGTCTTTTAGGTCAAATCCAAGGATGGTGGACAGTAAAATTGCAGCAAAAATTCCAAGCTGTGCACCTGCGCCAAACAGGAACAAAGAGGGATTGGAAAGCAGGGGACCGAAGTCGATCATAGCGCCAATTCCGATGAAAAGTAAAATCGGCATGACTTCTGAGGCTTCAATTCCCGCATGGAACAGCCATTCAATGACTCCGTTTGCCTGGATCCCGCCAGCCAGAGTCTGGTTTAAAACTCCGGAAAAAGGCAGGTTCACAAGTATGGCACCAAAGCCCATTGGCAGAAGCAGGGCTGGTTCAAATCCCTTTTTGATAGCCAGCCAGATCAGGGTGATTCCGACGGCAAACATCACAATTTGCTGCCAGGTTAATGCAAGGATTCCGTCTGTTAAAAATTCCATTTCTTTTTCCTCCTTTTGGGTGTTTGAATGTAAGCGCTTAAATAGATAAAAATACTTGCATAATGTTAATATTGTTATAAAAATGAAAGCCTTGTAGGGAAGGCATTTTATAACCTGTTTTTGGGGTATAAAAAAGACTTTTATTACAATACTGCATATCTGAAGATATGCGACTATTGTAATAAAAGTCTTGCCATTTCAATTTTCTGCGGGCGACAGATTCATGGAACTGTCTACCGTTCTGACGCATGAAAATCCATATACAAAAATGCACTAAACCAGAAACAGTGCATTTGATATGCCAGCTACTCCCTTTTATTGAAGCGTGACTGCAAATGTATTTTGTTGTGGTAATTATAATTCGGCAAAGGTGGGAATGTCAACCCTGAATTATATAAAAGAAAGAATTTATTGGCCATTTGGTTACGGAACTGTTATCCGGAAACATTTTTCTTGTAAAAAATTCAGGGCAGGTATATGATTAAAAAACGAAATCAAAGTAAAATATACCTGTATGGTACAAGTGAAAAATATGAAACAAAGGAGTTACATCATGTTGTATTTTGAAAATGATTATTGTGAAGGTGCTCATGAGGCAATCTTAAAAAGATTAATGGAAACCAATATGGAAAAGGTTCCGGGATATGGACAGGATCCTTTCTGTGACAAAGCGAAGGAAAAAATAAAAGAGGCATGTGGCTGTCCAGATGGGGAGGTCTATTTCCTGGTAGGGGGTACCCAGACAAATGCAGTGGTGATCGCGTCCGTGTTGAACCGGTATGAAGGAGTGCTTTCCGCAGTTACCGGTCATGTAAATGCGCACGAAGCCGGAGCAATAGAATTTACCGGACATAAAGTTCTTCCACTTCCCCAGGACAATGGTAAAATTTCTGCCGCAGATCTGAAAGATTATCTCCAGACCTACTACGCAGACGGAAGCTATGATCACATGGTTTTTCCAGGCATGGTTTATATTTCACATCCGACAGAATACGGAACTCTTTACACAAAGCAGGAACTGGCAGATATTTCCAGTATATGCAGGGAATATGAGATCCCGCTATTCCTGGACGGAGCCAGACTGGGCTATGGACTGGTGGCAGAGACAGATGTGACTTTGAAAGATATTGCAAATTATACAGACGTATTTTATATCGGAGGAACCAAGGTTGGTGCCCTGTGCGGTGAAGCAGTCGTTTTTCCGAAGAAAGCACTGAAACATTTCTTTACTATGATCAAACAGCAGGGAGCGCTTCTTGCGAAAGGCAGACTGCTTGGAATTCAGTTTGATACTCTTTTTACAGGAAATCTGTACCTGGAAATCAGTAAAAATGCTATTGAAACCGCTGCAAAACTGAAAGCTGCATTAAAAGAGAAGGGCTATGAATTTTTCATTAATTCCCCAACCAATCAGATTTTTGTTATCCTGGAAAATAAGAAAATGGAGGAATTGGGCGAAAAAGTGAAGTTCAGCTTTTGGGAAAAATATGATGATAGTCATACAGTAGTCCGCTTTGCAACAAGTTGGGCAACGAAAATGGAAGACATTGACTCGCTGATTAAGACATTGTAATAAAACAAGAAAAAGTTATGTTTCGCGAGTGTTGTTTGTTATCGTGCAGGCGGTAAGGTCCTGTGAAAGTATGAATTTCGGATGCCCATTGTGTAAATGAGATAACACTTGTGTAAAACAGATGGCTATGTAAGCGTTGATTTACATAGCCATTCTGTAAATAAAATCTTATGTTTTCACTTCTTTCATTTTAGAATCCCCAACATTTGTTAAAAAAGCATAAAATATAGCTGATTATTTTATATACAATATCCAAACACAACAACTTGTCCGTATGTGCGTACAAGTTGTAAGATGGAAACAGGAGGAAGGAAGAATGACTGAAAATGGCAAGCCAAAATATTTTACTCTGATGGAAGAACTAAAAGAGAAGATCATTTCCGGCAGGATTCAGCCAGGAGAGAAGCTGCCATCAGAGAATCAGTTTACAGTACAATATTCCCTCAGCCGGCATACGGTGCGAAAGGCACTTAGTCTTCTGGAACAGGAAGGCTATATAGAAGCCTGTCATGGAAAAGGAACCTTTTGTTCCGAGAAAATGCGCCATATGAAAAAGTCCAGAAACATTGCGGTAGTGACAACTTATATTTCCGACTACATTTTCCCAAGGCTGATTCAGGGAATGGATAATGTACTGTCTGAACAGGGCTACAGCATCATTTTGAAAAATACAGGTAACAGCCGTCAGAAAGAGGCAAAATGTCTAGAAGAGCTTTTGCAGAAAGATATTGATGGTCTGATCATAGAGCCAAGTAAAAGCCAGCTTAGCTGTCGGCATCCTGGCCTTTACGAAAATCTAGAGAAATATCAGATTCCATACATTTTTATCCAGGGAATTTACACGGAAATGAAGGACAAGCCCCACATTCTTATGGATGATACCAGGGGCGGCTATCTGGTGACAAAGTACCTTCTGGAGCAGGGACACCGCAGGATTACCGGTTTTTTCAAGGCAGATGACATTCAGGGTATCCAGAGACATAAAGGGTATGTGAGGGCATTGCAGGAGGCGGGTATTCCTTATGATCCAGATCTGGTAGTATGGTTCCACACCGAAGATCGGCGGAGTAAACCATCTATGATGGTAAAAGAAATGGTAAAAACCGGATCGCTTCCTCATGGTATCGTCTGCTACAATGATCAGATTGCTGTACAGGTGATTGAATCTCTTGAAGATTGTGGTCTTCAAGTACCAAAGGATATTTCCGTTACAGGCTATGACAATTCCCTCTATGCCCAGCGCGGAACCGGAATCACAACCATTGCCCATCCACAGGAGCGGCTTGGAGAGATGGCAGCAGAATTGATATTAGAAAAAATCAATGGAGTGTCAGAAGCGGATAGCAAAGTAGAACGTCTGATTCAGCCGGAATTAATTGTTCGTGGTTCCTGCAGAAGGCTTAAATGATATTTGCTGCAAAGAATCACTGATAATTGTTCCCTTACAATTGGAAATATACATCGCAAACCACCGTCTGAAAAATTGAATCAATAACAATATTTACAAAAATATAATAAACAGGAGGATTTTTACAATGAAAACAGGAAGAAATTACAAATTCTGGTTTTGTACAGGTTCACAGGATCTTTATGGGGATGAGTGTCTCCGTAAAGTAGCTGAGCATTCCCGTATTATTGTGGAAGAGCTGAACAAATCCGGTATGTTTCCATACGAGATTGTATGGAAACCAACTCTGATTACCAATGAACTTATCCGTAAGACTTTCAATGAGGCAAATGCTGATGAAGACTGTGCTGGTGTGATCACCTGGATGCATACTTTTTCCCCGGCAAAATCCTGGATACTTGGTCTGAAAGAATACAGAAAGCCTCTTTGCCACCTTCACACACAGTTCAACCAGGAAATCCCTTACGACACCATTGACATGGACTTTATGAACGAGAATCAGTCCGCACACGGTGGCCGCGAGTATGGTCACATGGTAACCCGCATGGGAATCAAGCGAAAGGTAATTGTGGGCCACTGGGCTGACAAAAAGGTTCAGGAGCGTCTGGCTTCCTGGATGCGAACTGCTGTTGGCATTATGGAGAGCAGCCACATCCGAGTTTGCCGTGTGGCCGACAATATGCGAAATGTTGCCGTTACAGAGGGGGATAAGGTAGAAGCTCAGATTAAATTTGGCTGGGAAGTTGATGCCTATCCGGTAAATGAAATCGCAGAATATGTGAACGCTGTTTCCAAGGGAGATATTGACGCTCTTGTGGAAGAATATTATAATAAATATGACATTCTTTCTGAGGGAAGAGACCCGGAAGAATTCAAGCGTCATGTAGCAGTACAAGCAGGAATTGAGATAGGCTTTGAGAAATTCCTGGAAGAGAAAAACTATCAGGCAATCGTAACTCATTTCGGTGATCTTGGAGCACTGAAGCAGCTTCCGGGACTGGCAATCCAGAGACTTATGGAGAAGGGCTATGGATTTGGCGCAGAAGGTGACTGGAAAACAGCTGCAATGGTCCGTCTGATGAAGATTATGACAGCAGGCATGAAGGACGCTAAGGGAACCTCCATGATGGAAGATTACACCTACAATCTTGTTCCTGGAAAAGAGGGAATCCTGCAGTCACATATGCTGGAGGTTTGCCCATCCGTAGCAGATGGCAAGCCGGTTATTAAAGTCTGCCCGCTTAGCATGGGTGAGAGAGAGGATCCTGCGAGACTTGTATTTACATCCAAGACAGGTCCTGCAATCGCAACATCCCTTGTTGATCTGGGGGACAGATTCCGTCTGATCATCAATGATGTAGATTGCAAGAAGGTTGAGAAACCTATGCCGAAGCTTCCTGTAGGAAGTGCATTCTGGACACCACAGCCAGATCTGGCTACCGGCGCAGAAGCATGGATCCTTGCAGGTGGAGCACATCATACTGCCTTTACTTATGATCTTACAGCAGAGCAGATGGGTGACTGGGCTGCAGCAATGGGAATTGAAGCTGTATACATTGACAAAGATACTACAATCCGTAACTTCAAGAATGAGCTTCGCTGGAATGAAATTGCGTTTCGAAGGTAAAAACGCATAGAATGGCAAACACGCTCTGGAGCCTGTTTACGGCGTTGGGTTGAACAGTGAAGAATGTTACACATTATAAAAAGACAACGGGAGGATTTTACACATGGGAGCAGCAGAAGCAAAGCAGGCAATCCTGGATAACAGGACAGCACTTGGAATCGAGTTCGGTTCCACAAGAATCAAGGCAGTTCTGGTAGATGGAAATAATGCACCGATCGCATCCGGCGGACACGAGTGGGAGAACCGCTATGAGAATGGTGTATGGACATACAGTCTGGAAGATATCTGGTCCGGTTTGCAGGACTGTTATCAGCAGATGGCAAAGGATGTAGAGGAGAAATATGGTGTGGAGCTGACAAGCGTTGGTGCTATTGGAATCAGCGCCATGATGCACGGCTACATGCCATTTGACAAAGAAGGAAATCTTCTGGTTCCGTTCAGAACCTGGAGAAATAATATTACGGGAGAGGCAAGCAGAAAACTGTCCGAACTTTTTCAGTATAATATTCCTCAGAGATGGAGTATCGCACATCTGTATCAGGCAATTTTAAAAGGCGAGCCTCACGTAAAAGATATTGATTATATTGCCACTCTGGAGGCATATGTACATTGGAAACTGACTGGAAAAAGAGTTCTTGGAATTGGCGATGTTGCAGGAATGTTCCCAGTGGACAGCACTACCAGGGATTACAATGAAAAAATGGTTCAGCAGTTTGATGAGCAGGTTGCTTCTTATGGGTTCCCATGGAAGCTTCGCGGCATTCTGCCGAAATGTCTTGTTGCGGGACAGGATGCTGGCTGCCTGACAGAAGAGGGAGCAAAGCTTCTTGATGTAACAGGCAGGCTGAAAGCCGGAATTCCTATGTGTCCGCCGGAAGGTGATGCTGGCACTGGAATGGTAGCTACCAACAGCGTTGCAAAGCGTACCGGAAATGTTTCCGCAGGTACTTCCGTATTTGCCTCTATTGTTTTGGAAAAGGAGTTATCTGCACCATATTCTGAAATTGATATGGTTGCGACTCCATCCGGACATCCGGTTGCAATGGCACACTCTAATAACTGTACTTCTGATCTGAATGCATGGGTAAATATTTTCCGTGAGTTTGCAGAAGCAATGGGTATGGAAGCTGATATGAACAAGCTTTTCGGAACCTTATACAACAAGGCTCTGGAGGGAGATGTGGACTGCGGCGGACTTTTGTCCTACTGCTATTTCTCCGGTGAGCATATGACTGGATTTACAGAAGGAAGACCACTGTTTGTACGTTCTCCAGAGAGCAAATTCAATCTTGCCAACTTTATGAGAACCAATCTTTATACCTGCCTTGGCGCTATGAGAGTTGGTCTTGACATCCTGTTTAAGAAAGAGGGGGTAAAGGTTGACCGTCTTCTTGGTCATGGCGGACTGTTTAAGACAAAAGGTGTTGGACAGCAGATCCTTGCAGATGCTGTAAATGCCCCGGTTTCTGTTATGGAGACTGCCGGTGAAGGCGGTGCATGGGGAATTGCAGTGCTCGCTTCCTATCTTGTAAACAAAGAGGAGAATGAGACCCTGGAAGACTTCCTGGATACCAAGGTATTTGCAGGAAATCAGGGAAGCACCCTGAATCCAGATCCGGAGGGTGTAGAAGGCTTTAATATGTTCATGGAAAGATATATGAAAGGCCTGCCGATCGAGCGCGCAGCTGTGGACTCCAAAATCTGGTAAGTGGCTTGGAATGAGGAGGGTATGCCTCAGATCATTCCCGTAATCTGCACGCGAAAAAAGTTCTGTGCAGTTATAATACGAAATAAGTGAGAACGGATGGATTTTTCTCTCAGTTAAAAAACGGAGACCTTTCTCATACCAGAATGTGAATTTTTTCAGGATACTGGTATGGGGAGGGTCTTTTATGTTATAATACTGAGCATTGACAGACAAACATGCTCTGGAGCCTGTTTGAAAAATAAAGGAGATACACATGGTTTTCAGCTCGATGCTCTTTCTATGGATCTTTCTGCCCTTAGTACTGGCAGCATATTATATAAGTCCCGGAAAAATCCGAAATGGAATCCTGGTATTTTTCAGTCTGCTTTTTTATGCATGGGGAGAGCCACTTTATGTTTTCCTTATGTTGTTTTCCGTGGCAGTGAATTTTACTGGCGGAATTCTGATTGAAAAATATCAGACCAGGAAAAAAAAGATTCTTGTGGCAACTTTGCTTATTAATCTGGGGCTGCTGGGATATTTCAAGTATTTTGGAACTCTGACAGAAGCCATAACCGGACTTTTTTCAGCAGATGGAATAGGAACCACTCTTTTTCAGGTGGCGCTTCCAATTGGAATTTCTTTTTATACTTTCCAGGCGTTGTCCTATGTGATCGATGTGTACCGGGGAGAGGTGCCGGCACAGCATAATTTCTGGCATATGCTTTTGTATATTTCCTTTTTCCCACAGCTGATCGCAGGACCTATTGTAAAATATCGCGACATTGCAGCTCAGATTACAGGAAGAAAAGAGACTATCCGAAAATTTGCAGCCGGGATAATGCGTTTTTGCTGGGGACTTGGGAAAAAGGTTCTCCTTGCCAATTCCTTTGCCCGTGTGGTGGATGAAATTTTTAAATATGGTCCATACGCGGTATCCAGGAAGGCTCTGTGGCTGGGCGCAATTCTTTACATGATGCAGATTTATTACGATTTTTCCGGATATTCCGATATGGCCATTGGTCTTGGAAAAATGTTCGGATTTGAATTCCAGGAAAATTTCAATTATCCCTATACAGCTGGTTCCGTGCAGGAATTCTGGCACAGATGGCATATTTCTCTGTCTTCCTGGTTTCGTGATTATGTCTATATTCCTTTGGGAGGAAATCGCAAAGGCGCGGCATGCACCTATCGAAACCTGCTTATCGTATTTTTCCTTACCGGAATGTGGCATGGGGCTGGAATAGCGTTTATCCTCTGGGGGCTTTATCATGGCCTTTTTCTTATACTGGAACGTGTGTGGCTTGGGAAAAAACTGGAAAAACTGCCTGGAATCGTGGGCTGGGGCTACACAGTGACCGCGGTGTTTTTTGGATGGATTCTGTTCCGTGCAGAAAATATTTCCCTGTTTTTCACTTATGTGAGAAATATGTTTGTGGCACATGGAGGAACCATTCTTCTTTCTGCATATCTTGACAGCAAAATGATCTTTCTGATCGTTATGGGTGTTTTATTTGCAGGAGTTTTGCAGAAGATATATGAGAAGGTCCGGGTACATTCCGCTGGAAAAATCCCTGCCAATGGAATGGTGACAGTTCCGAGAATGATCGCCTGTATGGTGATTTTCTGGCTGAGTGTGGCGGCACTTGTAAATAACAGCTATAACCCGTTTATTTATTTCAGATTTTAACAGGAAGCATATGAGAAAACAGAAAATTCTGATCGTATTATTTGCAGGAAGTCTGGTTCTGCCAGGAGTGGTGTGGGCTGGATTTTCCGGCAGATTTGATACGGAAAACAATGAAAACAGAAAACTGGCTGAATTTCCGGAGGTGAATCTGGAATCTCTGGGAGACTTCCCGGAGCAGTTTGAGGCGTATTATAAGGATCATGTGCCCTTCAAAAATGACCTGGTGAAGTTCTGCAACTTTATTGATACGGAATTTTTCCGCAATACAAAGATCGGGGATGTGGTGATCGGAGAAGATAACTGGCTGTTTTACCTGCCGGAAAGGGAGGGAGAAAATGCCATGGCAGATTACCAGAAAACCAATGTGTATACACTGGAACAAAGTGCGGAAATTGCATCCGGAATTGCAAAAGTACGGGACTGGTTCCTGAACAGGGGCGTGAAACAATTCCATTACTACGTGGCTCCCAACAAAGAGACACTTTATTCGAAGTATATGCCGGAGAAGCCAAAGGTGATTGGAATCGGGGATTCCAGAATGGAGACTTTTGCAAAATATATGAAAGAAAATTCCGACGTGGAATTTGATTTTCTGGCAGATTATCTGAGGGAGTTTACTGAAAAATACCAGCTGTTCCGAAAATATGATACTCATATGAACAATTTAGGCGGCTATATTACCAACGAGAAAATTGTACAGGATATGACAGGTGAAAGTCTGCCAATCGAAGATATTCAGGTTCTGATCGGAACTAAACCTTGCAGGGGGGATCTGTCCAGGATGATCGGGCGGTATAAAGAGCTGAATGATGACAGGGAGTATGGGTTGAATTATTTTCACGATGGTATCCGTTACAAGGTGAAAAAAGAGGAGAGTGAAGGCGGCGAGGAGATCCTGAAAGTGTTTAAATCCAATTCGGAGAATGAGAAAACTTTAATGGTGATCGGGGATTCTTTTCGACTCCGCCTTGAAAAATACATGCCCTATCGCTATCAGAAAACCATATTTGTGAGAATTGATGACTTTGACCAGGAGCTTTTGGATAAATATGAACCGGATGACGTGATTGTGATTACTGTTGAGCGTGACCAGAGGTATATGGAAAAACTGGATAGTTATATTATACAGGACAGTGGAGAGTAAATGGTACAATATGATATATCAGAGCCTGTCCGGATTTATAAGATTTGTTTGTGGGAAAAATTTTTGTTTTATTGGTCACAGATGGAACAGTAACCACTTTTTTGTCACGGGAATCGTCAGAATATTTATGGGTTATTGACAATGAGTTCGGCAAATGCTATTCTGATATTAACTTGTTTTGCCAGATATGTCTGTTATGGAACTTTGTATAGTCCGTGACGGATCGTTGACAGAAACTGGCTGCTTAACTGGTAATGAGAGCAGTTGGGAATTACCAGCAAACAGCAACGGGAAGATTGCAGAATCCGTAAGGATTTATACCAAAGGAGGATCTTATGAAGAGAAAGAAAATTACCGCAATTTTGTTAGCATCCCTTATGGGAATCAGTGCAGTACCGGCTACCACATGGGCAGCAGATTCTTACAAGGAAACTGAGAAAGCAGCCTTTGCCAAAATGATCGAGGAATTTGGTGCTGATTACGCAAAGAGCCTTTCTGAAATGGATACAGAAGAAGTTAAGGGAAATGCGGAAATAAAGGTAAGTCTGGAAGATGGTGGAAAAGCAATTCTGGGAATGCTTTCTCCTGTGGATATCTCCTGGCTGGCGGATGCTTCCATCAGTGGAAATGTAAGCATGTCTGATAAGTCCATGACTGAGTTTATGGATGTGAATGTAAATGGAACCAAGATCTGTACAATAGAATATTATTTTGATACAGAGAATTCTGAAATTTATATGAGAATTCCGGAGCTGAGTGATGGCTATATTAAAATGAATATGGAGCAGATGACTCAGGAAGCAGTGGAAGAGGCAGATCAGGAACTGGATTCTTCCTTTACCACGAGTCTTGATCTGGCAGATAGCATGAACAGCTATTTTTCCACTCTGGAGAACCTTCCGGAAGCAGACTTAGTGACATCTATTCTTACAAGATACACAGATATTATTTTTGATAATGTTGCAGATGCTGAGAATCCTGGAGCACAGGAAGCTGTTGCAGGAGATGTAAGTCAGGAGCTTAGCGTTCTGGAAGGACATGTTACACAGGCAGAGGCACTTCCAATGTTCCAGCAGATTCTGGATACAGCCAAGTCTGATGAAGAACTGAAGGGGCTTATTGAGACCTGGACAGAAGCCATGAATGATCCAGATTATACTTATGAGACTTTCCTGGAAGTAATCGAGGATATGGAGAAAGATCTGGATACAGAAGCTGATGAGACTGACGAGTCCGGATTTATTTTAAGGGCATGGGTTGACAGTGACGGAGAGGTTGTTGGACGCCAGTTCCTTCTGAATGATGAGCAGGAGGAAGAGCTTTTCGGATATCTGTGTACAGCGGATGGAGATAAGAGAGGATTTTCCATGCAGCTGGGTTCCGGAGATGACAAGGTTGCAATTGAAGGAAGCGGTGAGCTGAAAGGTGACCTGTTAAGCGGAACTTACACGATTTCTTCCGGTGAAGCGGATGCAGCTGTGATTGATGTTACAGATTATGATACCAAGGCAGTACAGGACGGAATCTGGAAGGGAACTTACACAATTTCCGGAGCGCCTGTGGAAGATGAAGATGGAAATTCCTATGATCCATTTGGTGGAATGCAGCTGATCTTTACAGCCGATGGTGCAGATGAGGACAGCATTGACTGGAATCTAGCTATTGCAGCAGGTGGTGCGACTCTTGGTTCAGTTTCTCTGACAGGCGGCAATGGCGGAGAGGCACTTGCCGCAGTTGATGTTGCTTCCCTGACAGATGTTTATGATTTCAGTAATGATGATGAAATTGAAGCTTATACAGCTTCCATGAATATGGATGCAATCACAGAGAATCTGACCAGCGCAGGCATGCCTGAGGGATGGCTGGACGATGTGATCGCTGCTACAGGCGACAGCGATATTGAGAGTACGGAGACAGATGGTGTTGCTGAGTCCGAAGAGCAGACAGATATGGCTGGAGATACACTGGATGACAGTGAGACACCGGCAGCTTAATCAGTAATTTATGCGAGCAGGCAGCCGCATAATAATTACCTGCAGCAAGGCAAATACAGCGGGGCAGACGAAGTAATTTGTCTGCCTCGTATTTTTTTATAATTAGAAAGTAAAGGACCGTTTAGTGAGTTAGGTGCATCACGGAGCGTGTAACTGTGAAGGTACTGAACCGTTACGATTTTTTTATTGAAATGAGGGGGGGAAGGAATTGAAAAAAAGAAGCTTTGGGATTATCTGTTTTCTGTTTTTGATATTTACCATGTGTTCCTCTTCGGTGTGGGCGGCTTCTTATGTGAAGGCATCCAATACGACTGTGAGTATCACTTCGAAAAAGCATGGTTGGGTGAAGCGGGGGAAAGACTATTATTTTTATAATTCCAAGGGAAAACTGCTTTGGGGAAAAATTACCTACAAAGGTCAGCGTTATTACAGCACAAAGAATGGCAAACGCTATACAGGCTGGCTGAAATCAGGCGGAAAACGGTATTATTATAACCGGAAGAATGGCATTATGTTCCGTAACCGCTGGGCTACTGGAACAAAATACTCTTATTATTTTAATAAGTCAGGTGTGGCAATTGCCAACCGCTGGCTGAGCTACGGAGGAAAGCGATATTATTTCCTTCCTAATTCCAGAATGGCAACAGGATGGCAGAAAATTGGTGAATATCGTTATTATTTTGATAAGAAAACAGGTGCTTTGTATACAAATGTGTGGGTGGGAAAATATTATGTAAATGATAGCGGGAGAAGAACCGGACAGACCAGACCGGATGTGAAGGTGAATGATAACCGCTATACATATAAAAGCAGCTCTCTTAATATTGATCTGCGCAGAAAATCCACACATAATGTTCCTTACTGGGTAGCGCTGATAAAAATCAAAAATTCCGGACAGCTGAAATCCGCTTTATCTTATGGAACCTATGGTGGTGCCAGACAGACTACCTCCGGTGCGGTTTCTGGTAATGGGGGTATTATCGGAGTGAATGGAAGTGCGTTTAGTTACCAGACAGGGCGGCCGTCACCTCTTGGAATGTGTATCAAGAATGGTGTGATTTATGGAAATTATGAGACCAGTTACAGCGTAATGGCTGTAAAATATGATGGCACTATTTATACACCAGAGCAGGGATTAAAAGGCGAAGCTCTTCTGGAAGAGGGCGTGAAAGATACCTATAATTTTGGTCCGATTCTGATCAAAGATGGACAGGCCCAGCCTGCCTGGTCAGAAACAGCCAAATATTATCCGAGAACTGCTGTGGGAATGGTGAAACCTGGCATTTATGTGCTTCTTGTCACCGACACTGGCAGTTACGCCGGTCTGAACCACTGGGATCTTGTTAATATCTTCAATAGCTATGGTTGTCAGTACGCCTACAACCTGGACGGCGGCGGCTCCGCCACATTGTATTACAATGGTCAGGTCATGAATAAGCTGATTAATAATTATGAGAGACCATGTGGGGATTTTCTGTATTTTACAAATTGATGTGTTGACAATGAAAAGCATTTAAGGAGCATGTTGTATGAACGGTGAATGAGGAGCCTAAATGAAAAAGCTATGCAGAATTTTGATACCAGGTGCTTTTGATGGTGCCATATGTTTCTTGTTATTCACTTACCAGGTGCAGGCGGTAGAGAGTCCATCTGCTCAGTCTCCCTTATTCTGGGCAGACCCAGGATGCTGATGTTTTTATCGATATCCCGAACCTGCGTCAGTATGGTGGCTACACCTGCGGAACCACTTGTGTGCAGATGGTGATGATTTTGCTCAGCGGATGAGTGGTTAAGGGAAAATGGAAACTTTGTTTTGTAAATCTGTTCATAGGAATCGTAGGATTCCATGCATTTTTGAGGTATAAATATGATATACACATACAAATATAAATCGCCGTTAGGGCATATTTTACTGGCGGCAGATGAAGTGGGAATTACTGGTCTATGGTTTGAAGGACAGAAATATTTTGCGAATACACTTCCAGACAAGCATATTCCACAGGAAACAGAGATTCTCACGGAAGCGAAAAAATGGCTGGATGTTTATTTCTCCGGTGAAGAACCGAAATTTACTCCGCCACTTCATCCGGACGGCTCAACATTCAGACAGGCAGTGTGGAAGATTTTATTGCAGATTCCCTATGGACAGACGATCACATACGGAGAAATTGCCCGCAAAATGGCAGAGATGAAAAATGTATCCCGCATGTCTGCCCAGGCAGTTGGAGGTGCGGTTGGACACAATGAAATTTCTATTATCATTCCCTGCCATCGTGTGATAGGCACAAATGGAAGTCTGACAGGGTATGCCGGGGGAATTGATAAAAAGCTTTCGTTGCTTGAACTGGAACACGCGGATATGAGTTATTTATTTGTTCCAAAGAAAGGGACAGCATTGTAGGAGGCAGTGATAAAACTGTCCTCATTTTGGGTTATTTTGGAGAGCCAAGATTGGACGGAAAATAGAATCTTGGACATATTTTGGACATATCTATTAAATGTTACAGAAATATTACGAAAATGGTGAACCCCAAAACCCCGCAAACCCTTATAAATCCAAAGAGAAACACCCGGTAGGGGAGCTACCGGGTGTTTCGAGGGGAGTATAAATAATTAAATAAGGGGTTATAAAAGGCATAGTTTGATACGACGTGAAATGGCGTAAATACGCGGAAAATCGGGTGTTGAAGTTTACGAAAGTTTATAGGTGAGGAAGAAATCTTGGGTATATTTTGGGTACGGAAACAGAATGAAAAGGCAAATTCTTATCCTATTTTATGGCGCTTATTATAAAAAAATGGTACACTATAAAAAAGCATTGAAAAGGAGATGTTGTATATGCCAGAGATATCATTATTTTATGGGATTCGGGTAACGATGTATTATAATGACCATATGCCACCGCATTTCCATGCAGAGTACAATGGACATAAAGCATTAGTTGATATCAACAATATACAGGTAATAAAGGGATCATTACCAAATAAGCAATTACGATTGATACTGGCGTGGTGTACAATTCACCAGGACGAATTGATGCAGAACTGGGAGCTGTCAAAGGACATGAAGCCGTTGAACAGAATTAATCCGCTTATATAATATGTGGAGGTGAACGTTTATGAATGAGTATTTTCCTACAGTTGTACAGGTGATTCCTTTGGATAATTTTCATGTACAGGTCTTTTTTGATGATGGAAAAATAGTTGATTATGATGCTACAAACGATTTAAAGGCTGAGATTATGGCACCAATGAGGGATATTGAGAACTTCAAAAATGCTTGTACGGTAATGAATGGAACGCTTGCCTGGGATATTTCTGGCAAATGGGACGAAGCTGATTGCGTAGATATTGATCCATTTACGTTATATGAACTCGAGGAAATCAATGGTATGATAGCGTGAAATGCTGTCAGTCAGAAGTAAAGTATTGAATGACGATTACGTGACACGTAGAGAAGGGACGTGAGAGATGAGTAAGGAATCAAATTTCTTAATTTATTGCATGGAACGATACCGCCATTTTAAAGGACTTTCTGGAGCTGATGTGACAAAAACTTTTGAAAAATACGGTATCTATGGGGATATTACAAAGTATTTTGAATCGCTGCATACAATGGGAGATCATTGCATTGTACAGGACATTGACGATTATATCAGCAGTATTACAGGCAATGGTTTGGGAAAGGCATAATTTAGCTGATATTCCAAAAGGTGATGAAGGATTGTAATTTTATATAGAAGATTGATTAGAGACTGGAAATTTGAATTCTGGTCTCTTTTTTTATATCTTCAAATCTGTAGCAAGGTGTAAATATTTAGATATGCTCATAGAAGGGAGAATTGGAACCAGAGCAGGTTCAGAACATTATGGACAGTATGATAAAAAAATTGTATGACATGGAACTGGAAGAACTGGGACGGAGCGGCTGGCAGGATGAAAAATTACTGTCAGAAGTCAGAAAACTTCTGGAAAATAACAAGGCTTCTATCCAGGTTGAAGATAAAACTGGACGAGAAGGCGTTGATCTGGCATTTGCGATTGCTGAGATAGGAGAAGAAATTGGGTTTACACAAGGATTCAAGTGTGCCTTTCAGCTTTTTATGGAATGCAAAAGGGAATAGGTTCAAATGATACAAGGTATTAAAGAGAAGGCTATGCGTGGGGAATACGCATAGCCTTTTAAAGAGTCTTTATAAATTCGATTAATGCAAGCTGTTGTTCTTCTGAGAGGGCTGCTGATGCTTCAAGTAAATTTCTCTGCGTTTTGGTAAGCACATAGGGTTCCTCGTTTTCAGAAAAGAATTGTGAGAGGGTAATCCCGAAAGCACTACATATTTTTTCAAGAGAAGGAATTGAAGGCACTAAATCTTTCCGATACCAGGAAGAGATGGTTGATTGAGTCAGACCAGATTTTGTAGCAAGCTGGTATTCTGTCCAGCCTTTTTGATTACGATAAGATGTAATTCTATCAAGCACAGGCACCATAATATCACCGTCTTTCTGTTAGTATATGGTTTATAGTAGAGGAAAAACAGTGATAAAATAATATGCTATATCGTATTAAAATAACGAATATTAGTTGAATAACGAAAAAAAGCTGTTATAATAGTAAGTACATAAGAGAAAAGAAGGGGGACTGCTTTATGTCAATTGGAATTGCAGCAACAATAGGAATGATCGCAACAGTAGCAGCAATCGTGCTGTTATATGTGAAGGTATTGCCAAAGAAATATGATGGCAAACTGGACAACAAGTATTTACAGTGGTTACATAATTATTTTAATTTTAAGAGGTTGTATATAGAGGACATCTTAAAGTTCTTATTTGTAGTGGGAACAGTTATGTGCGTATGTTTTGGATTTTTTATGATGTTCTCAGTTACTGAAACGTATTTCGGGGATCAGAGTAACTTTACAACTGGATTGGTACTTTTAATCGTTGGACCAATAACAATGCGCTTCATTTTTGAATTACAGATGATGGGCGTCATGCTGGTTCGTAATGTTATGGATATCAATAAAAAAATGAATAAATCATTATCAGAAAATGAGGATTCAATTAGAAAGGAAGATTCTATCAATCCGGTTAATTCACAGCCAAAGATTAAAGAATAATAAGGAAAAGACATTGAACTATAGAAAAAAAGCTATATTCAATGTCTTTTTTTATTGAGATTAAACAAAATATATTGTAAAATAATACGTATAAACGTATAAAAATAACGATAAAAACAAATGCTAGGAAAGGGTGGGAGAATATGTATTGTGAAAATTGTGGTAAGTTAATTGAGGAAGGTAATAAGTTCTGTCCATATTGTGGAACCAAGTTGGTAGGAACAGAAGAAAAAGTTGAGGAAGAGATTTCGCATGAAATACGAACTGACGAAATACCCGAACAGGAAATACCCAAAAGAAGTACCATGCAAGATAATATGGAAGAAAAACAGGTAAATCAGAGAGAAAGCACAGAAGAAAAGACTGTGCAGAAAAATAGTGGAAACCCAAAGGGGGCAGTTATTGAAAATCCAGGTGTTCCTAAAAAGCAATCTCATTTGATAAGAAATGTTGTTATTGCTGTAGCTGCATTATGTGTTGTTGGTTATGCTGTTTCCAGAAGTCAGAATAAAAATAAGCTCAGTCAGGAAAAGATTCATATAATCACCGAGCTCAAGGAAAATGCACCATTGCAATCTGAATATTTTGAGCAGTGGGATGGCACAATATATAGTTTTTGCAACGGAGACAAATGGAAAATTAAATATTCGGATGAAAATGTTTCGGTACGAATTACAGAGCCAGAAATACAAGAATGTCTTTCAGGCTGGTTTGATACGGATAATCTCGGAAATGATGGAACATTTGCATATATTTTTAATAAAAATCAGATAAATATATATCTTGACGTCGATACTTCGGAAGGCAATATATCTATTTTAATGTATGATGTTGGAAAGGATGAATATACTCTTATGTCTGATGGAGATACATATTACATATCAGATGAGTTGAAAGATTATCTGAATACATATGGACTAAGTGAAATTTTGTTAGACGATGTGGATAAATTCAGAACTGATATATCGTCTATGGATTTAACTGTTCAAGATATATTGAAATTGGATAACACAGATATTGAAAAATATTTGGCAAAGGATAAGTAAAATATGAAGTATTGTGAAAAATGTAATAAATATTATTCTGAAGATAAACGCTATTGTTCTGAATGTGGGTGCATATTGATTAATAAGGATAAATCGCAAAATAGTAGTAAAGCAGGGAATGTGCATTGCGATATTGAAAATTTAGAGATACCACCATATGAACATTTTCTAATGCAATTTTTGATTCCTACTGTAATTGGGCTAAGTATTGCAGAACTAATTTTTACATGGCAAATGCTTGCAACTGGTATTCCGAAGATATTGGATGGATTCTGGGGAAGTTTTGTATTTTATGTTGTTATATGTGCAGGGCTAACGAAAGCTCGAGAATGGCTTATAGAAAAATACGCTGGGAACACTGAAATGCGAACATTTGGTATTAGTAGAACAATTTTGAGCGATTTAGAGAATGCATTAAGCTGGCTGTATCCGGTTGTTGAAATTTTATGTGGGATTCTTTGTTTAAGATATGCAGGAGAAGTTCTTGAACTTTTCGAGGGGGCTCCAGATTGGACGAGTGTCGAGTTTTATGTAGACTTTTTGTTGGTTTGCTTACGTTGGGCGTATAAAGTGAAAGATTGGGTGATGATACCTAAGGGAGTGGAATTACTATGGAATATTTCAACTGTACATAGAAAATTTGATAAGGATATAAAGATTGGGGGTGTATGGAAGAAGATTAAGGAGCGAATACTTAATTGTTTGCCATAAAAAAATGATGTAAATGGTTGAAAAATGGAGGGAATAAATGAAAAGATTTCTTATATGGGGAATAAAGTGGACTTGTCTTAGTCTGTGTGGTTTTGCGTTATGTGGAAATATGGTATATGTAGCTGTTAGTGCTAATAGTTTGGCTTATGATGAGGATAGCTCAAGTGATGAATCGTATACGAATAGTAACGATTATACAGAAAACAGTTTTGCAGAATCAGATACCAGTGTGAAAAATTTTGCAGAATCAAATGATAATGATGATGAAAGTTATTCAGAACCCAATGATTATGAACAGCCAGATGAAATACAGGAGGCACAGGACAATGAACCAGAAACAGGATTAAAGGCTATACAGGGATTTGGGAAAAAATCTGAAGAGAATATAGCGGAGAAAATCTCTAATCCTTACGGTGTATACTATACAACACCTAAATGCGAGGATATGGATGATTACTGGGGAGAAAAACATCACGACAGCATTATATTTGTAATATCAAAATCTTTGGATAACAAGGAAAATTATGCGATTATTGATATTACAGCAGCTATAAATGATAGCTTAGACGATACGATACAAGTAAAATATAATTCAGAAAAAGAAAGATGGGAAGGCAAAGGCAATATTTTGTTGGAATACGATTCTGCTTTAGGTAAGTATGTTTTTACGAACGACAAAATTAGAGTTTGCTTAGAAGAAATTACATCAGAAAGTGCTGCTTTGTATGACCGCTCGCACCAACAATATAGCTATCAAGATCCTATGCTTGAAGGAGCCTTTGTGTCAGAAGTTGGGATGAATAATGGTTTGACGGTGTATATATACAACTTATATAATACGAAATACTATTGCGTCATGTTAGAAACGAAAGATGGGACAACCACCGTAATTGGAGAAAAACAGACACTTGGCGAATATATTTATAATGATTTCACGATTAATATAGATGGTACGGAGTATTATATTGATGGAGTAGATTTAGATGAAAATAGAATTGCAACTGCCATTCGCGTATATTCGTTGTTAGGTGAAGATGAAAATGAATATTATCTAAAACGTTCAGAAGATTATTTTGATGGAGCATTGAATCAAGATATATATTCTGGTACATATAGTATTAAAGATCTTAATGCTACTATAAATTTGAAATATGATAAAGAAAGCGAATTATTTTCTTATGATATATCTGTAAATGGAACAAGCATTGATACAAGTTCTTCAACTGCAATTTGTACTGGGAATCTTGGATATAGAATAGTGTCAGCTGATTTTATAATGGATTATTCGGATTACATATTGAATGGTTCTGATATACAAATTAAAATTCCAAGTATTAGTTCGGAAACATATTCATGTGTACTTGAATCATCAGGAAATACTGTGAATTATCGTGCAGCATTCCAGTATATACTTGAAGATGCATATAAACATTATGGAGAGTCTTGCAAATATACTCTGTTTGATCTTGACAATGATGGTGTAAAAGAGCTGATTCTTTCAGAAGGTACATGTAATGCAGATTGGATTAATGATGTATATTGTGTGAATGACTATGGGTTGGGACTTGGAATTGGATCATTTGCCAGACCGGTTGTGTTATACGAAGCTCCGGATGGCAATGGAATTTATGCAGTCTGGGGAAATCAAGGCTTAGAAGAGGTTACACGAATCACAAAGAATGGTTCAGAGCTAGAGGAAGAATTGATTTTATCGGACAGCATAAATTATGATGAGAATTATATCACATATCCGAATGAAATAATGACCGCGTATGCAAATGATTATTCGTTGTTAGAAGAATGACAAAGGAGGGGGCTTATGAGAAAAAAAGCAATAGAAACAGTATTGGGTATATGTTTACTGATTTCTGGGATGTTTATTCCGATGAAAAATGTAGAGGCGTTTGATACTTATACTGCTAGTCTGGCAGAATCGGAAAGTGATACTTCTGATGATTGGTATAATGAAACAAAGAAGAGACTATTAGGAGATATTAGAGACCCATATGGTTTTTATTATACTATACCATCGTGTGAAGAGTCAGAACTATATTATGGTTCGGGACTGGGAGATACGCTTTATATTTGCATATATCCAGGAGAAAGCGATAGCATTTTTGTTTCTATGCAGAGTTTACTTGGGGATGATTTATATGCGTCAAATGAACATCCTGTAGAATTGTATTTTGATTCGGATGGGGAAAAATGGGTAGATGATAATGGAGCTTTTTTAGCATTTGATGAAAATAGTAGTAGGTTTATTTATTCAGATTCCAGTATACAAATTTGCCTGGAGAAGTTTTCTGTTAGTTCTGCTTGGGAGGGACCAACTCATTTATGGGGAGATATACATCCAGAGGGAGAATATATTGCGGATGATGGGACAACGATAACTGTTATTGATTTATACAATAGGTTTTATGATATTATTTTGAGTGATGATATTATACTTATGGCAGAAATGGACTTTGAAACTGATGATACATATGATATATATCAAAGTGGAAGAACAAAAGTTCTTGAAATGACTTGCTCGGATGTAACTGATGATACAGTTGATACACTGACGTTTACAGATCCCGATACAGGAGATTATCAGATTTTCCATAAAAACTCATCGGCATATGATATATATTTAAGGGCAGCTGATTTTTCAGGGAAATATAAAATTACAGGTGGATTAGCTGGAGATGATTCATATATAACTATGGAGTATGATCCGGATGGTCGCTACTATACTTACAAATTTATATGGCAAGGCAAGGAATTAGTTGAACTTGGTACTGCATTTCCAAGTAATGTATCTCAAATTCAGTCAGAAACATTCTGTATGAGCTTAGCTCCGTATATTAATGGAGAGGAAGAGTACATTGAAACATTTATTCCAAGATTTGGAGACTATTTTTATTTATATCCTGAAGAGTGACAGTATTTAATTATTGGATTTTAAGCATATGTTGTAAAGGTATATGTTATCAGGTCAGAGAAGTGTATACTTTTTTGTCTAAAAACTTTTATACAAGGAGGATGCTATTATGTCAAGGAAAAAAAGATTGTTTGTATTATTAATCTCTGTTATTTTGTGTTTTGCTATGGCTGTACCGGTAAGTGCTGGAACAACTTACAACCAGCGTAAGAAAGCTTCTCAGAAACTGTTTAATGCTATTTACTATGGTAAATATAGTAAGAGTTATAAGCTTGGTAGCGATTGCTATATGTATGATATGGATATTAATAAAGATGGATATCCAGAGCATGTTGTTACCAATTTGGATGAGGATATGTGCATAATATATACTATCTATAAAAGCAAAATACGAAGGTATGTATTTAAAAATGCATCTGTAAGTAGATACAAAAAACAGTTTCTTATAACAACAAATTATGATAATGATGATTCTGGCATTCAGATATTAGAAAGTAAATTTTATAATGTCGTAAAAGGTAAATTGGTATCTAATCCAAAGCAGAAATTGACAGATGTAAACGATTGGCTTAATGGCTACGAGTCAAAATATCTTAAAGCTGGCAAAGAAATTTCAATAGATGCTTATTACAAAATATTTAATAAGCAGAAGCGATTAAAATCAAGCTCTTATTGGAGCAAACTGTTTAACGCTACCAAAAACTTTAGTTAAATAAATTGAGGGTGATCGATGATCACCCTCTAAAATATAGATAAGGTATGGTGCTGTGAGACAGCATCATTTTTTTGTTTTAATAATGAAAATCTGTTTGAATTAAAGTTCCGAAGCATTCAAAATATAATTCTCCAAAGCCATTCGGCTGATCTTCCAGGTAGCCCCCATACGGAATCCTTTAAGGCTACCGTCATTAAGCAATTCATAAACTCTGTTCTTACCCACGCCGAGATACTCAGCAACTTCTGAGACACTTAAAACAGTCAAAATAGAATTTTCCTTCCCTGCAGGCACTGAATTAGATGTAGTTGACATAATAGTTACCTCCTGTCTGATATTTGGTTTTACTTATATGTGAGCAAGGTTAGTTTTGTAAGAAATAAATATAAGCAGAACAGTCCTGTAAAAATGCTATAGATGAATTTCAAATGCCATATAAAGTTTTTTCAAGCTCAAACACTTATATGAACCGTAACTGGAGCTACTGAGAGCTGATATGAGCAGATTGTAAGCAAAAGTGTATATTTATAGAAATCTCATAGGTTTAAATAGAGCATTCCCAATTTGCTTACAAACTGCCATGCCATATTTCCAGAGTGCCCAGTTTAGCCTGAATAAAGTATGTCAGTATGAAATTTATCGGAAAGGAAGAATAATGCTTATAAATATAGATTCTAACAAATATAAGGATATGACACTTGCTTCATTACATATGGGACTGATTGCTGATCGTTTTAAGAAGAGGCAAAGTATTAAAGACTTAACCATAAAAGAAATTATAGAGAGCGTTGGAAATAATGGACAGGCTTTTTGCAGGGCTTTATTAGATGGTGGAACAGATGAGGAAAACTTTGTAGGACAGACACTTTTGGTATTGGAATTTGATGGTGATCTGAAATATCGTGAGTTTAAAGAAAAATGTGAAAAATATAGCTTGTCCTATGCTTTTACATATAAAACACTTGGAAGCTGTGCAAACCAAAAGGGATTTGGAGCTGTTTTTTTGATGGATCGTTGGATAAAGAATCCTGCACTTGCGAAAGCTGCTAATATTCTGCTAAGGGCATTTTTTTCACCTGTGGGTGCAGAATGCCTCAATTTAGGCGGGTATTTTCTCGGAGGAAAAGGGATAATAGAGAAGAAGCCGTATGCAAAAATTAATATTGTGGAGCTTGCAAGGAATCTGGAAATTTATTATAGGGAGACAAAGGGGCGTAATAATAGTAAGGAACTAAAAAGACTTGGAAAAAAGAGCGGGATATGTGTTAAGAACGGAGAACTATGTATTTACAATGAGAATGAATTTGATTTAGAAGGAATTGAAGACAAAATTAATGATAACGGCATAATCATGCTTCCATATAGCGAAGGCAAAGCGTGTGAGGGAGATTCTGCGAAAGAGCAGAAAATAAGAAAGGATATTCCAACACTGACCGGATATAACCAGGAATCATTATGTAAACTATGTCCTCTGTTAAATGACTTTGTTAATGGAGAAGACATACATTATGATCAGGAGTTCCTTCTTGTGACCAGTCTGGTACATATAAAAGGTGGAAAAAAATTATTTTTTGATAATTTGCAGAAACGTACTGGTAAATGGAACCATACTTTAAACCAGAATAGAAAACATAATATATTAAATGGCAGCCCTATGTACTGTGAAAATTCAAAAACAACCTGTCCATATTATAATAACTGTAAAGGTAAATCCCTCTATGACAAAGCAAGCAGGAAAATCAGAAAATTAGAAAATACAGAGGTTTTTTACAAAATTGATAAATGTGTATCTGTGCTTAAAAAAATGCTTGAGGAAGCGGTAGCTGCCAGAAATGCAGATATCCACATTATAAAAGCACAGACGGCTTTAGGAAAAACGGAACAGTACGCTGAGATTGTAAAAAACTGGATAGGTAAGAAATTTATCATAGCAGTGCCTACAATCAAGCTGCAGCGTGAGGTGGCTGAAAGAATAGAAGCCAAAGGTGTTGAGTGTGAAATAACAGAAAGTATGTATACCAAGATTGCACAATTAGGTCTTCCGGATTTAGAGGAGAAACTTAACAAGGACTTTTCCAAGGGGTTCACCAAGAGAGGAAAAAAGACCATACTGGAATATAAAAAGGAACATATGGATGAACTATCCCCAAGACAGTTAGAGATATTTAACGAGATACTGAAAAAAAGAAAAATAGGCTACAGCGGAGCGCGGTGTATTGTTACGACACATGCGCTTTTTTTAATGAAAGAATTATACAAAATGCAGGACTATGAAATTATCATTGATGAAGACCTGCTTATGACATTATTTCATTTTACAAGTAGTTTACCGCTGTCAGATATTGAGAAATTATTGGAACTGCCATTTATAGATGCGGATAATAGAGAGCAGCTTGAGAGAATTTTAGAACTGGATAATGAAGAAACCATTCAGGTCAATTTCACCAGTCTGTCAGAATCAGTTTTGGAAAAGCTGTATGAGCAAAGAAATGAGTTTACAGGACCGGTTCCAAAGTTGTTTGATAGTACCCATGTTATCATGTGCAAAAATAAGAAGGAAATTGTGTTTATTAAGAAGTATGATTTCGGAGACTGTAGTAAGATGACTATATTATCAGCAACTGCTGACAGAGCTTTATATGAGGATTACTTCTCTGGAAAAACCATTAATTTCAGAGAAGTATACAAGGCTGAATATAAAGGAAAGGTGCTCCAGTACACGGCACATACTCTCAGCAGAGCTTTTTTCAATAAAAATGGAGGGACAGATGTTCTGGAAGAGATAAAGGAAAAGTATATCGGGGATATTCCGATTATCACCTTTAAAATGCTGGCACCAGACTCAGAAATTCATTTTGGTAAGACGGAGGGATTTAATGTATATCGTGGAATGGATATAGCTGTAATAGGTACACCACATAATTCACCAGTTCTGTATAAAATGGTAGGAGCAATGCTTGGATACGATACAAGTGGCAGCTTACACAGATACCGTGTGGAAAGAGGTGGATATAGTTTCCCTATGATGAGCTACGCTGATAAGAAAATGAGAAATATGCAGCTCTTCTTCATTGAGTCAGAATTGGAACAGGCTGTGGGAAGAGCAAGACTTTTAAGAGAGAATTGTACCGTATATGTTTTTTCTAATTACCCCTGCCAGCAGGCTGAAATTATTGAGAATCCATATCTGAGAGTAAAAACAGAAGAGGATACAGAGAAAAACGAAGATGAAATAATCCAGAATGAGACGATGGAATATTAAGAATAAATTCTTCAGAAACATATATGTGGCGGACTCTGATCGAACAGGGTTGACAGTCATCCCTTAAAATATTATAGGCAACATACTTAAAATGATAATATGGAGAGGAATATACGAATCGGGCACTGCCAGGATTGATACATCTGCCTGGCAGTTAGCCAGAAATATTATAATTTCTGGCTAGGCGGGAATCAGACACTTCGGTTGGACGGAGACATGTCTGGCAGTATCCCGGACATGTGTGTTTGGGAGAGGGCGTATATTCCGTGAAAGAGATGTTGAGAAGGTCACAAATGTCATTGGCATTTGTGACTATTGATTTGCTAAAAGCAATAATATGTTAATATGCGACATGGGTAGAAATGTTTGAAAATTTCAGTGGGAAGGATTGAGGCAAATGCATAAAGACCAGGCTCGCGCGAAGCGATAGAGCCTGGTCGCCTAGGCATTTGTCTCAAGACTTTACAGTGAAATTTCTCAAAGATTTCTATCCGTGGAGCTGGTTATATTTAACTTGATAAGAGAAGGCTAATTATAATCTCCCACGAGGTTTTGGCACGATGCGATAGCAGAGTGACAATAACCGAGTCAATAAAACGAGGGCACTGATAATTACATTATTATTAGGCTACTTTTATGGCTAAAGAAATGAAAAAGATTCATCTTCAAATTGTGCAATGGAAGATTATTATATTAGACAAAATAACTCATACATGGTAGAATAAATTTGTTATTATAATTGGTATCAGTAAAACACGATACATAAGAACCGGAACATATCTTCGCTTTAGTAAATTTTCTTTTTTTGTATAAATACTTTTTAAAACACAACTAAATACTTGCGTAATATACCTCTAATAAAATGCTGAGATTGAAGGTAAAATAAAACCAGTAATGATGAACGGAGGTGTATTTACTTGCAGATAGAAGAGTATGTTGCTGGGAATATAAAGGATTTATGCAAAAAACGTCATGTGAGTAAATACAGACTGGCACAGCTGACAGGAATTGCACAGTCTTCCCTTGGAAGGATTGTTGCAAATGAGAGTACACCATCATTACAGACGCTTGAAAAGATATGCAGTGCACTGGATGTAACACTGTCTCAGTTTTTCCAGGATGAAAAAGAAAATCATCTGACGGATAAACAGAATGAAGTGATGGAGATATGGAATGATCTGAGTGCTGATGAGCAGGCTGTTGTATTGGCAATGCTCCGAGGACTTAAGAAGTGAGGGAACAGTTCGGACGTATTTGTTTGACTGTTCCATTTTTGTCTGTAAGGAGAAGATGAATGCTGATAGAATGTAAATATTATGACGTTGCAGCTAAGGAAATGGAAGAACTGGATAAGCAGATAGCAGAAGAATCTGAGAATCTTTCTGAAGGAGAATTACAGCTGGAAAATGACCGGAGAGATTTTCAGTTAGCAGAAATTATCAGAAGCTTTAAAGAGAAGGAAAAAATGAAAGAGATTGTTCCTGATCCCGAGAAGATTGCTTTGTTTATCAGACTGCAGAGAGCTTCGATGGAACTGGCTAAGTTATTGGAATTGAACATTGTGACCATGAAAAAAGATGATGATACCTATGGGTATATTGAATTATCTTATGGAATTTCCTGGATTCTTTCAGATTCTCCGAAGATGTGTAAAAAGACAATGGCAATGTTATATGAGAATGCAGATCAGATTTGTTCTGAGGTAAAGGACAACTGTGTTGTACAAAGGTTTGAGTTCGAATTGGAGAAATAGAAACGATAGTGGCAATATCTTTGACTGCAAGGTATAATATTACCACAAATTCTTTAGGTTAGAATCGATGATGGAGTAAACGAAAAAGCAGTTTTGACATTTCAGTGAACTGCCCCTTCGTTTACTCCATTTTCGATTTGACCTAATTGAACAAAGTGAGCGTCCGAGTAGCTACTACCTATGGACTTTTAATCTTTTGTTCAATCGGAATTTGGAGGAATATATATGGCAAATTCATATAGGATAATGAATGATGCTACATGAGAAAGAGCAATGCACTGTCAGATTTTCAGAAATAGTGTAGAACCAGTCTTTTTCGTAACATTTTAGTCAGATATTACTGAATTTAAAATACACAAAATAAAAATAATAACAATTACTATTATTGACATAATAGAAAGTATCATGTATAATACAGACATACATAAAAAAGCAACAAAATACTGAAAAATTCAGTAGGAATCTATTAACAAAATGAATCAACATTGAAAAGGAGAAAATAACTATGAAAAAATATGAATGTGAACCATGTGGTTATATTTATGATCCGGCAGTAGGCGATCCAGACGGAGGTATCGCTCCAGGAACTGCATTTGAGGATATTCCAGATGACTGGGTATGCCCGATATGTGGATTAGGAAAAGATGTTTTTGTTCCTGTAGAAGACTAAGCAGAAAATGCAGGTGTGAAACTGACAGACACAAAAAAATCCCAAGAGAACATATAAAAAGAAATGGAGACCAGATTATGACTTACGATTTAAATATTACCTTTGATGACAATTTAGTAACAGGAAATGAAACAATTGATACCCAGCATAAAGAATTGATCGACCGTATCCAGAACTTTGTAACTGCCTGTCAAAATGGCGACAGCAAAGTAAAAGCAATCAAAATGCTGGATTATCTGGATGAATATACTGACTTTCATTTCAAAGAAGAGGAAAAGCTTCAGGAAAAATCCGGTTATCCAGAGCGTGAAAACCATCATGAAAAACATGAAGAGTTTAAAAAGACAATTCAGGAACTGCATGAATACCTTCAGGATTATGAAGGACCAACTGATCGGTTCAGTGAACTTGTACAGAAAAATGTGATTGACTGGCTGTTTGGACACATTAAAACATATGACCGCTCTGTAGCAGAATTTATCTTTATGAGAGAAAATCCAAAACGATACTAAAATAAAACAGGGAAGGTGTTCCCTCAGAGAATTCAGACAAAAGGGTGAATATTTCTATGATGGATAACCTTAGAGAATACTGTGTCAATGCTAAGAAGATTACAAATAAACAAGAACCCTATTTCACAGGCCCATTTGGGAATGATATTTTTCAATGTTCCCCTAGCTGCGAATAAAATATGTACATGTTTCTCATACAAATTCAGCTAAAAAATAATACCACACCTTTATTGGACTGGGGAAAGTATTGGGAAAAAGATGTAAGGATAATGGTGCCTATATCTGTACAGACTCATTACTCATTTATTGATGGAATTCATATTGGTGAGTTTGTAGATTCATTAGAAAAATATTTTGCAAGTTTTTAACAATCAAGTTCCAGTTTGTGGAATTGGAGTAGTGTAAAAACAAGTTCAAAATTTCAATTACATATTATAATTATGAAAAAGCAAAGGCTGAAACATTCCTTTGCTTTTTTCATGTCCAAATATATCAGAGAAAGGAGTTATGCCAATGGATTTTTCATGGGAGCTGTTATTTGAACTGCTGGGTAAGGTTGCAGATACAATCGGTAATGTTCTCGGCGGCACAAAGAAAGATTGAGAAAAACGAAAACAGGAGGTGATGAAACATGGGAGAGGATGAAATTGTAAGGCTGTTCAATGCCAAGATCAAGCTGGAACGGAAGCAGTATAAGAAGCGAGTATTACAGTTAGCCCCAGAGAGGATTTACCAGAGGGCGTATCAGATCAACTGCCGGGAGAATATTGCAGAGACTTTGCTGGAAAAGAGCGGTGAGATGAAATCAGAGGTCCTGCGCTGTCTCCTGGTCCTGCCAAATGTGATCCAGTTCTTTTATGCCAGGTGGATGGGAAAAGGAGATTCCTTCCAGCTGGAACTGGAAAACAGCATGGATACCGGGATCAAGGAAATTGGCTTGCTCCTGGAGCAGGAAGAAACGGAGGCGGCATGAAGAAAAGAGTCATGTGTGTACATACGGAGCTGGTAAGGGAAGGCTCCGTATTATACGAAGGGAAAGATGGAAACACAAGTATTACAACAACGGAGGAGGCTGCAGGTTTTGCAGCCTCTTTTTTCGACGAGGCGGAGAGCTACGGGCATTGCAGTGGTCGGATATAGATTTTGAGAATAAAATCATACATGTGAATGGGACTTTGAAGTACATAGCGAAGGCTAAAGTAAAATATATGATTGATGAGCCAAAGTCTGAAACAAGCAAAAGGGACATTCCAATGCTTGACAATCTGGTGACCGTACTGCGAGAGCACAGGAAGCGCCAGCTCGCGACAAGAATGCTTCTGGGTGATAAATGGAGACCAGAGCCAGGTTTTGAAAATCTGGTGTTTACAGGCAGTTTTGGAAGGTGCATTTCTGAGAATGCATTGTATCAGGACATGAAAAAAATCATAGTTCAAATCAGGGAGGACGGACACACGTTTGGAGAGCATACACCCCATTCGCTTCGTCATACATTTGCAACACGCGGTTTTGAGAGGGGAATCCCGCCAAAGGTCATGCAGGAAATTCTGGGGCATAAGTCAATCACGATGACTTTGGATATCTATTCTCATGTACTTCCGGACAAGAAGGCTGAGGAGATTAACAAGTTGGCAGCGATGTTTTAGCAAGGGGGAGCAAAGGCTTCTCCTTATATTTTAGAAAAAACGCCTTACTGTACTTTTCTATTTGAGGTGTAGCATATATGGCGAAAAAATGGTACACTGAATAAAGAACTTATATAACTGGCTCGGAACTTAAGTGCCAATTTTTAGTTTTCATTAGGAGATAGGATTATGGAGAATAATTTGTTGTATCATGGAAGTGCTATGGAAGTTATTTACCCGGAAATCAGAATAACCAGATATACCAAAGATTTTTCATGGGGATTCTATTGCACCAATAGTTATGAACAGGCTTACCGCTGGGCTGATCGAAGATCCTCCCATGGAATTGTAAATGTTTATAAATACACGGAAAATCCAGAATTAAAGATTTTGCATTTCCCTAAAATGAATGATGAGTGGCTTGACTTTATTGCCAGATGCCGTTCTGGAGAAAGCCATTCCTATGATATAGTAGAAGGACCGATGGCTGATGATACAATATGGGATTTTGTAAATGGCTTTGTGTCGGGAAAGATTCCAAGAAATGTATTTTGGGAATACGCAAAATTCAAGCATCCTACACATCAGATCAGTTTTCATACAATAAACGCACTGCGGTGCCTGGAATTTGAAAGGAGTGAGCCGATTTATGACCGAGAAACAGAAAGATGATATCTATTATGTGTGCAGTTTAATTGAATTTATAGCACGTAAGACCAAGAACCACAGACAGGATGTGATCCGATATTTCTCTAAAAAAGATATCCAGAGACAGCTTCGGCTTGCAGAAGTGAACCACTGTCTTTCCTTTGAACAGGTAGCTGATGAGTTAATTGAAGATTATGGGATTAAAAATGGAGATTTTGATACGGTTAAAGAGTGCAAATATGAAGTTCCATCTGTTACATCTATTGGGATGCTCTATCAGGAACTGGTTTTATCTACAATGAAGGAGGAAGATGCCAGTCAAGGAATCATAGACGTTTTTTCATCGTTCATCACAGATGAGATTTCTGATTTTAATTCCAGCGTGTATTATACGAATCCAGATTATCTGCGGTGTTCGTATTTGAGTGGTGAAATGTTGGCGTAATAAAGGGGGGCAAAGTCCCCCTTGAATTTTTCTGCCAGAAAGTCTGATTGGGTTCAAAGCTTAATATATTTCTGACTTCTGCTCCTGGGCTTATCTGGGAGGGTCATACGGATCAGATTAAGCTTAATAGCAGGATGTAAATAATTTTTTCGGAAAGTTTCTTTTGATTTCAAATCTAGTTTTTCCATTAGTGCGCTGCTGGTATAAGGAATGTCATATTCCATTACAGAAAGTAGTTTCTGAACATAATCTGAGAGCAGATGGTTTTCTTCATTGATTTGGGCCGGGATGTCATCCAGAATTTTATCAATCTGTGACAGCATAAATTCAATAAAGCCAGTGGAAGAGCCTGCCCTATGGCATTGGGCGATTGCGTCATAATATTCAGTCTGGAATTTCTCAATCTGGCTTTCGATAGGAATATATTCAAATATAGGCTTCCATTTTGCGAGAATAGCGGTGTGCCATAGCCTTGCCATTCTGCCATTTCCATCAGAAAATGGATGGATAAAAACAAATTCATAGTGGAACACGCTGGCAAGAATCAAAGGATGGATCGTGTTTCTGGATTTATTCATCCAGTTAAAAAGATCACTCATTAATTCTGGAACAAGGTGTGCGGGTGGAGCCATGAAAATATACTGGTCACCATTAAAAACGCCTTCTTCCCCATGTCTGAAGTCCCCAGATTCATTTACAAGATATCTGGTCATTATGCCGTGAAATGTTTTTAAATCTTTGATACTGTAAGGGTCGATTTCTGACAGGCGTTCATAAGCTTCGTATGCGTTTTTTACTTCCTGTATTTCTGTTTGTTTTCCAAGAACTGTTTTTCCCCCTATTACATCCCGGACCTGTCCTAAAGAAAGGGAGTTGGCTTCAATTTTCAGAGATGAGTGGATGGATTTAATGCGGTTGTTTCGTCTAAGGTGCGGCTTGGATTCAAGGCTGCTGGTAGCTGTAATGCGTCCGATTTTTTCTGAAATAGAGGACACATATGTTAGTATTTTGTTGGTAATGGTAAAAGGTGGTGCGTAATCTTCCATAAAATACCTCCGTGTATAATGATTAACTTGCTTATTAACTTGCGTATTTTCTTGCTTAATTATACATGGGAAGAAAGAAAAAAACAATTTCTGTTTTTGAAGAATTTGAGTGAGGGTGGTTAAAAGCTGCCCTCATTTTTGCGTCGGAGGAAACTGATTTGGGTACTTGAAATGCAATCTTGGGTATATTTTGGGTACGGAGGGTAAATGTTACAGAAATATTACGAGAATTGTGAACCCCAAAACCCCGCAAACCCTTATAAATCCAAAGAGAAACACCCGGTAGGGGAGCTACCGGGTATTTCGAGGGGAGTATAAATAATTAAATAAGGGGTTATGTAAAAAAATTTTTGAAGGGTAAATTCTTTTACAAAGCCAATTATAATATAAATTGGAAAAAAAAGCAATATCATTTTGATGAATATTCTTTCTGCAATTGGTTACAATACACAAAGTAATCTGAAAACAGCTGCTGGGTGCGGAACAGAACGCGAACAGCGGCATTCAACAGGAGGAATACTCAAATGGCAAAAAATTATGAGTCTGAAAACAAGAACAGCAAAAATTCAACAAACAGATCTTATGAAAATGAGATGAATTCTCAGGATTGCAAGAATTCTTACTCAAAAAACAGCAGCAAAAACAAGAGTCGTAATTCTTACGAGTCTGGGGAAGATACTACTTCCAGATATTAAAATATTTTAAGAAAGGGCGCAGGGTCTGTTGACTCTGCGCCCATGTTGGGAGGTTTAATGTATGCCGGAGGTTTTTGATGAGCAATGCGGAAGGAAATCCAGAGCCTTTTTCAGACACGCTCTAACGTTGCACGCGTCCTGCACCGTCGCTTTCAATCATGGAAAGAACTTATGATTCAGTAATATATTTAAGCCAGTGCTTTCATTACTTCATACGCACCATTTTCGCGGATCTGAGTTAAGTAATTGCATACAGCTGCTTCAAATCCGGAAATCTGTGTCAGATCTTCGCCCCAGAAGGAAGTATTGGTGCAGACTGCATGAACAAGATCCGCTGCGGAATCATCTTTATGTGCAAGGTAGAATTCGAGAACTGCTTTGTCATCTTTTACAGTGTATTCATTAGCTGCTCTTTTGGCTGTAAGTCCGTCTTCGCTCATAGCATATCCGTTATAGAATGCAATGTAGAAGGCGAAAGAAGCTGTGATGCATGCAGGAAGTGTACCTTTGCGTTCAACATATTTTTTGAGTGACGGCATAACACGTGCTTTCCATTTGGATGTAGAGTTCAGAGAAATGGAAAGAAGAGCGTGATCGATAAATGGGTTTTTGAAACGTTCTGTAACAGCAGCGGCAAAATCTTTGAGCTCTGCTTTTGGAAGGTCCAGAGTAGGGATGATCTCATCATAAATAGTTTTGTTTATAAATCCACAGATCACATCGTCGTTCATGCAGTCTCTGACAATATCCTGTCCTGCAAGGTAAGCACCCAGTACAAAGGAGGTATGAGCACCATTTAAGATACGTACTTTTCTCTGCTTGTATGGTTTGTGATTGTCTGTGATCAGGATTGGAAGGTTCGCTTTGTCAACCGGGAATTCGTCTTTGATTGACTGAGGTCCTTCGATTACCCAGAAGCCGAAGATTTCACCTGTGTCGATCAGGTTATCTTTATAGCCAAGTTCTTCACAGATTGCAGCAGCTTCATTTCTTGGATAACCTGTTACAATACGGTCTACAAGTGTAGAGCAGAAGATGTTTTCAGCTTTGATCCAGTTGATAAAGTCTTCACCAAGATTCCACTGCTTTGCATATTTTAATACACATTTTTCAAGCTCTTTTCCATTATCATCGATCAGCTCACAGGAAAGAATGATAAATCCTTTGCCGGCTTCCTGACCGAATTTCTGGAAACGGCGATACATAAATTGAGTAAGTTTTCCAGGATAGCTGCCAGCCGGAACATCAGTAAACTGACAGGAAGAATCATAAGTAATTCCGGCTTCTGTTGTATTACATGCGATAAAACGGAGGTCCGGGTTATCTGCACATGCGAGAACTGCTTCAAAATCCTTATATGGATTGAGACAACGGCTTACACAGGAGATAACACGCTTTTTATTTATTTTTTTGCCATCCTGGAATCCACGGAGAAATAAGGTATAAAGACCCTCTTGTTCGTTGAACCTGTCATCGAGATCTGGAGCGATTGGCTGGCACAGAACAACTTTGGAGTTGAATCCGGCTTTTTCGTTTAACTCATCTATAAAATAATCTACAAATGCACGGAGGAAGTTTCCTTCACCAAACTGAAGTACACGTTCCGGCGCTGATTCAAGAAGGTATCCATCATAGCCCTGTTCTTTTAAAACAGCATAAGATAATTTTTTCATTTTCATTTTTCCTCATATATAATGATATGAGTGTTAAAAGGTCTTTTGACACTCATTTGATATCCGGATTGCTACGCAGCTACGCTGCTTCCGCAATTCGATTTATGTTTTATAAAGTAACGCCCTGTTTGAAGATTGCCATATCATGGAAACCTGCTTCTTCGGATTTTGATTTCTTTCCGGATGCAATCTCAAGGACAAAATCCAGAAGATTTTCTGAAAGCTCATCAAGAGGAGTATCATTTACCATGACTCCACAGTTGAAATCAATCCAGTTCTGCTTCTTTTTTGCAAGCTGGTTATTTGTGGAGATTTTTACTGTAGGTACAGGACTTGCAAATGGTGTTCCGCGTCCGGTGGTAAAAAGTACAATGTGTGCACCGGATGCAGCAAGGGCAGTAGAGGCGACAAGATCATTGCCAGGTGCACTCAGCAGGTTTAATCCTTTTTCCTTTACAGGTTCTCCATAAGAAAGAACTCCCATGACAGGTGCACTTCCGGATTTTTGCGTACATCCGAGAGATTTATCTTCCAGACTGGAAATACCGCCTTTTTTGTTTCCAGGAGAAGGATTTTCATAAATGGTCTGGTTGTGACTTTTAAAATAGTTTTTGAAATCGTTGACAAGGGCAACTGTCTGGTTGAACAGATCTTCTGTCTCGCAGCGGTTCATAAGTAATTCCTCAGCACCGAACATTTCAGGAACTTCTGTAAGAATTGTAGATCCTCCCATAGAAATCAGTTTGTCAGAAAATGCACCAACAGTAGGGTTTGCCGTGATTCCGGACAAACCATCAGAGCCGCCGCATTTCATACCGATCACCAGTTCAGATGCACTGATTGGTTCACGTTTAAATGAGGAGGCATAGGAAATCAGTTCTTTGACAATTTCAATACCATCACGGATCTCATTTTCGCATTCCTGGGCAACGAGAAAACGTACACGCTCAGGATCATAGTCCCCGATAAATTTCTTTAATTCATCGATGTTGCTGTTTTCGCAGCCAAGTCCAAGAACCAGAACACCGCCTGCATTAGGATGGTTCACTAAATCAGCAAGAATCTGACGTGTGTTATTCTGATCATCACCCATCTGGGAACATCCGTAAGGATGTGGAAAAGCACAGACACCATCAATCTGGTCTGTCATGTACTTCTGTGTGGCTCGTTCAATAGCAGATGCCACATTGTTAACGCAGCCTACTGTAGGAATGATCCAGATTTCATTGCGTACACCAACACCACCGTTTTTTCTGCGATAGCCCTGGAAGAACTTTGGCTCCCGGTGTGGAAGCTCTGTGATAGTTTTGTTATATGTATAAGTAAGAAGATCTCCCAGCCCTGTTTTTAAATTGTGAGTATGAATCCAGGAACCTGCAGGAATTTCTGCGGTTGCACGTCCAATGGGATTACCATATTTAATAATGGAATCACCAGGCTTGAGACTTTTTAATGCAAACTTGTGTCCCTGCATGATTTCTTCTGTAAGAGTGAGTGTGGAGTTATCAAGTTTGATCACAGTGCCTTTCGCCAGAGGCTGAAGCGCAACGGCTACATTATCTGAAGGATTAATTTTAATAAAAGATTTCAAGAAATCAACAACCTCCTTTATGTGAAAATAATGTATGTAAGAGCTTACATACAAATTACATCAACAAAACGGGAACGTCAATAGGAAATGGAAAAAAAGCTGAAAATGGTAAAAATACACAATGTGTAGTGCGAAAATTTGTCTGTTCTGCAAATACTTCGTGAATTGAAAATGATACTTATTTGTCGTATACTGTAAATAAAATGTAAGACCTTACATTTTGTTGAAACGGATAGAAAGGAGAGGAGAATTATTTTATGAAAGCATTTATGGACAAAGATTTTTTACTTTCAACAGAAACTTCAAAAAAGTTATTTCATGAGTATGCAGAGACAATGCCAATTGTAGATTACCATTGCCATATCAATCCTCAGGAAATTGCAGAGGACCGTAAGTTTGAGAATATTACCCAGGTGTGGCTTGGTGGCGATCATTATAAATGGCGTCAGATGAGATCAAATGGAGTAGATGAGTACTACATTACAGGTGGTGCCAGTGATCGTGAAAAATTCCAGAAATGGGCAGAAACTCTTGGGAAAGCAATTGGAAATCCGCTCTATCACTGGAGCCATCTGGAATTGCAGAGATATTTCGGATATACAGGATATCTGAACGGAGATACAGCTGAAGAAGTGTGGAACCTGTGCAACAAAAAGCTTCAGGAAGATGATATGTCTGTAAGAAACATTATCCGCAAGTCCAATGTAAAATTAATCTGCACAACAGATGATCCGGTAGATGATCTGAAATGGCATAAAGTTCTTGCAGAGGATGACAGCTTTGAGGTGAAAGTGCTTCCTGCATGGCGTCCGGACAAGGCAATGAATCTGGAAAAATCGGAATATCCGGAATACATGAAAAAGCTTTCACAGGTCAGTGGCGTTGAAATTGCTGATTTCGCAGATCTGAAAGAAGCCCTTCTTAAGAGAATGGAATTCTTTGCACAGATGGGATGCAGCGTATCTGACCATGCACTGGAATATGTTATGTATGCGCCTGCAGCAGAAGAAAAAGTAAATGAGATCTTTAAAAAGAGACTGAATGGCGAAAGCATTTCAAGAGAAGAAGAAATGATCTTCAAGACAGCTTTTATGCAGTTTGTTGGAAAAGAATATCATAAAAAGAACTGGGTAATGCAGATCCATTATGGATGCAAGAGAGACAACAATGCATTTATGTATGAGCAGCTCGGACCGGATACCGGATATGACTGCATCAATAACTATGCGCCAAGTGCTCAGACAGCAGATTTCCTGAATTCTCTGATCGCATCAAATGAACTTCCAAAGACAATCCTGTACTCCCTGAATCCCAATGACAATGAAGCAATTGGAACAATCCTTGGCTGCTTCCAGGGAACAGAGGCAGCAGGTAAAATTCAGCAGGGAAGTGCATGGTGGTTCAACGATCACAAAACAGGTATGATCGCACAGATGACATCACTTGCAAATCTGGGACTGCTTGCAAACTTTGTTGGCATGCTTACTGATTCAAGAAGCTTTTTGTCCTATACCAGACATGAGTATTTCCGCAGAATTCTTTGCGAGCTTATTGGCGGATGGGTGGAAAATGGAGAATATCCGGCTGATTATAAGACTTTAAAGGAAATCGTGTGTGGAATTTCATACAATAATGCAGTAGACTATTTTGGGTTTGACCTGTAAAATGATTGATATCAGAAAGCTTATTTTCTATTATTACCAGAACGAACAGGAGAACGATAGTGAATATATATGATATTGCAAAGCTGGCAAATGTTTCCATCGCAACAGTATCCAGAGTGGTCAATAACAGTCCGAAAGTCAGCCCGAAGACAAAAGAAAAGGTTCTTGCGGTTATGAAAGAAAATGAATACACGCCGAATGCGTTTGCCAGAGGCCTTGGTCTTGGGTCGATGAAAACAGTAGGAATCATCTGTCCAAATATTGACGATATCTATATGGCAAAAGCAGTATCTTATCTGGAGCAAAATCTTCATGCTCATGGATATGACTGTATTCTTGGCTGCAGCGGATTTAAACAGGAAGAAAAGGAGGATTATGTCAGACTCCTTTTGTCTAAGAAAATAGACACGCTGATACTGGTTGGTTCTACATATGCAGGAAATGGTAAAGATGAATCTGACACAGATTATATTCGGGAGGCAGCGGAACAGGTTTCCATATTTATGATTAACGCAAAGGTTTCAGGCGATAATATTTACTGCACCTATGCGGATGATTTTCAGGCTACTTATGAAGTGACGAAAGCCTTTATTCGGAGAGGAAAAGAGAAAATTCTTTTTATGTATGATTCAGAATCCTACAGTGCCAGGCAGAAAATGGCGGGATACGAAGCTGCATTGCAGGATGCCGGATATCCCATTCGTGGAAATCTGAAATTCAAGACCAAAAATGACATTGAATATACGCGGGATATGCTGCTTGAATACAACCGGACCCTCGATTTCGACAGCGTCCTTGCAACGGAGGATGGAATTGCAATCGGAGCAGTAAAGTATGCAAAGATTAAGGGACTGGCGATTCCTGAGGAACTGGCGGTCGTCGGATATAATAACTCAATTCTTGCAATCAGCAGTGATCCTGAGCTTACATCGGTGGACAGTAAGCTGGGGGTAATGTGCAAAAAGACAGTGGAACGGATGATAGACCTTCTTGAGAGAGAAATACAAATTGAAAAGAATGTGTGTGTTCCATGCGAAATAGTCCGCAGATGTACAACGGATTTCTGATCTTGTTTCATATTTAACCGAATCAAGTAAGTCCCCTGCGGAGGTTGCGAAAAGCAATACTTAAAAAAGGTGCATTTTGGCACCTTTTTTGTATTTGCGGATATACTGATAAAAAAGGGGATTTTCCATGTTTCCTGTAGAGCCGATTTCCGGAAAAATGCTGGATTATTATGTTGGACGGAAAGATTCCTTTCTTATAGATTTAAGAAATCCGAAAGAGTACCATACCGGACATATAAAGGGAGCGGTAAATGTGCCATATGAGAAGTTTGAAGAAATGCAGACATATGATTTTCCAAAAGGGAAAATACTGGTGCTGTATTGCGACCGGGGCGGGGCAAGTCTTCAGGCGGCCAGGATTCTGGCGCGAAATGGATATAAGACAAAAACGGTGATCGGGGGAATGAAGGAGTACAGAGGGAGAAATCTGATATGCGATATATGAGAAAAAATTCAAAAGAGTACTCTCTTGTAATTTCCATCAAGGCATGATAATGTAAAGAAGAAAAATGTCCTTTTCATGAGGTTATGTAAACCGAAAAGGAGAGAGACAATTCGAACACTAAAAACAGAGGAGAAACCAAGTTTATGAAATATATGTTTGCTTCTGACATCCATGGTTCTGCTTACTATTGCAGGAAAATGCTGGATGCTTTTGAGAAAGAAGGGGCAGAGCGCCTGGTTCTGCTGGGCGATCTGCTTTATCACGGACCAAGAAATGATCTGCCAAAAGAATATGCACCTAAGCAGGTAATTCCCATGCTGAATGCCATGAAAGACAAAATTTATGCTGTGCGCGGTAACTGTGAGGCAGAAGTGGATCAGATGGTTCTGGAGTTTCCGGTGATGGCAGATTACTGTATTCTGTCAATTGACGGCAAGACACTTTATGCGACGCATGGACATGTTTATAATCAGAATAACCTTCCGCCTTTATGCGAGGGAGATATTCTGATCCATGGTCATACCCATGTGCTGAAAGCAGAGCAGATGGAGGGATACATTCTTTTGAATCCGGGTTCCGTATCCATTCCGAAAGAAGGAAATCCGCCTACCTATGCGGTGCTTGAGAACGGTGTTTTTTCCATCATGGATTTTGAAGGAAATATTGTAAAAAGCATAGTGCTTTAAGAAGGGAAAAACGGTGAATGAGTACAGAAAGATTTGAACTGATCGCTCCCTGCCATTTTGGCCTGGAAGCGGTTTTGAAAAGAGAAATACTGGATCTGGGATATGAGATCAGCAAGGTGGAGGATGGCAAGGTTACTTTCCTGGCAGATGCCCAGGGAATTGCAGATGCCAATGTTTTTCTGCGCACTACAGAGCGTATTCTTCTGAAGATTGCGGAAGTGAAAGCTGAGACATTTGATGAGCTTTTTGAGGCAACGAAAGCTTTGCCATGGGAACGTTACATTCCAGCAGATGGCAAATTCTGGATTGCGAAAGCCAATTCAGTGAAGAGTAAGCTGTTCAGCCCGTCTGATATCCAGTCTATTATGAAAAAAGCCATTGTAGAGCGTCTGAAGGGCGTATATAACGTGTCCTGGTTCCCGGAGGATGGAGCAAGTTTTCCTATCCGCGTGGCGTTTATGAAGGATGTGGCAACTATTGGAATCGATACTTCCGGTGTTTCTCTTCATAAGAGAGGGTATCGTCAGATGACCGTGAAGGCACCTATTACAGAGACTCTTGCCAGCGCATTGATTATGTTAACTCCGTGGAAAAAGGACAGAAGTCTTGTGGATCCCTTTTGCGGAAGCGGTACTTTTCCAATCGAGGCAGCTATGATGGCTGCAGATATTGCACCGGGTATGAACCGTTCTTTCCTTGCCGAGGACTGGAAGCAGGTTGTGCCGAGAAGATGCTGGTATGAGGCTGTAGAAGAGGCTCAGGACAGAGTAAATCTGAAAATCGAGACAGATATTCAGGGCTATGACATAGATGCTGAGGCACTGAAGGCAGCCAGGGCAAATGCAAAAATGGCAGGGGTAGAAAGCCTGATCCATTTTCAGCAGCGTCCTGTGAAGGAGCTTCATCACCCGAAGCCTTACGGATTTATTATTACGAATCCACCTTATGGTGAGCGTCTGGAAGAAAAAGCAGCTTTGCCGCAGCTTTACCGCGAGATCGGTGAGAGCTACCGCGGCCTGGATAAGTGGTCTATGTACCTGATCACTTCTTATGACAAAGCTGAGAATGACATTGGACGCAAGGCGGATAAGAACCGTAAAATCTATAACGGAATGCTGAAAACATATTTTTACCAGTTCCTGGGACCAAAGCCTCCAAGACGTGCGGCACAGGAAAAGAAAGAGGGCACTGATAAATGAAGAAGATAATTTTTGCAACAGGAAATGCAGATAAAATGAAAGAAATCCGTAAAATCCTGGCAGATCTGGATGCAGAAGTGGTATCTATGAAAGAAGCCGGGATTCAGGCTGATATTGTGGAAGATGGCAAAACCTTTGAGGAAAACGCAGTGATCAAGGCGACTGCCATCAGCAAGCTTACCAGTGATGGCGAAATTGTACTTGCAGATGACTCGGGGCTTGAGATTGATTATCTGAATAAAGAGCCGGGAGTTTATTCTGCTCGTTATATGGGCGAGAATACAGACTATCATATTAAGAATGCAAATTTGATCCAGAGACTGGATGGCGTGCCGGATGAGCAGCGTACAGCCCGTTTTGTCTGCGCTATTGCAGCTGCCTTTCCAGACGGAAGAGTGGAAACTGTGCGTGGAACCATGGAAGGCCGTATTGGATATGAGGAAAAGGGTGCCAATGGATTTGGCTATGATCCTATCTTTTTCCTGCCGGAATATGGCTGTACATCTGCAGAGCTGTCTATGGAAGAAAAAAATAAAATCAGCCACAGAGGAAAAGCTTTGCAGGCAATAAAGGAAGAATTACGATGAAGGTGCTGGTTGTCAGTGATACTCATGGGAGAGATGAGTCACTGGAGATGGCAGTAGCTTTGGAGCAACCCTTTGACTATCTGATTCATTGCGGCGACGTGGAGGGCAGGGAATTTTTTATTGAAGCGCTGGCAGAATGTCCCTGTACCATTGTGGCAGGAAATAATGATTTTTTCAGTGATCTTCCAAGAGAGGATGAGATTTTGCTGGAAGGACATAAGATCATGGTGACTCATGGGCACAATTATGGTGTGTCCATGGATCTTTATGGGGTTTCGGAAGAGGCGGCAGCCAGAGGCTGTGAGATTGTTTGCTTTGGACATACCCATAAGCCAGTGGTGGAGAAGAAAAATGGTGTACTGGTGATCAATCCGGGAAGCCTTTCTTTTCCGAGACAGGAAGGCCGCAGACCAAGTTATGCGGTGATGGAGCTGTATAAAGGGGAAGAGCCGGAAATTGAAATTCGGTATTTGTAACTGAAAAATACCTGTATGTTTGACTGTGGAAATGAAATGTTTTTTGAAATATTTTTTTGAAATAGTCGAAAAGAGAAAAATGCAGGTGGTGGAGGGCCTGAAAACCCGCATTTTTAGCGGGTTTTCGGGAATTACATCTTTTTTCGAAAAAAATATAAAAATTTATAAAAAAGGTGTTGACAAATGGGAGACCATATAATATAATAACTCTTGCCTTGAGCGAGAGAAAAGAAATTCTTGAGAGCGCAAGGAACGACAACTTCATAGAAATGATGTTGTAAGACATCGGGGTGTGGCTCAGTTTGGCTAGAGCGCCTGGTTTGGGACCAGGAGGCCGCAAGTTCGAATCTTGTCACCCCGACTGCTGTAACAACATTACCGTTTCAGCGTAAATGCGGGTGTAGTTCAATGGTAGAACACTAGCCTTCCAAGCTAGATACGTGGGTTCGATTCCCATCACTCGCTTCTCTGATGAAGAGAGATATGTGTCAGTAGCTCAGCTGGATAGAGCAACGGCCTTCTAAGCCGTGGGTCGGGGGTTCGAATCCCTTCTGACACGCTGTGGTGGGTATAGCGCAGTTGGTTAGCGCGCCAGATTGTGGCTCTGGAGGCCCAGGGTTCGAATCCCTGTATCCACCCTTTGCCTTTGGGCTATCGCCAAGCGGTAAGGCACAGCACTTTGACTGCTGCATTCGCTGGTTCGAATCCAGCTAGCCCAGTCCTATATGGAGCATTAGCTCAGTTGGTAGAGCACTTGACTTTTAATCAAGTTGTCCGGGGTTCGAATCCCCGATGCTTCACTTGCGAATGAGAACCGGAAGCCTTATGATTAGGGCATTCCGGTTTTTTAAATAATATATATGCGGATGTGGCGGAATTGGCAGACGCGCCAGATTTAGGTTCTGGTGTTTACGACGTGCAGGTTCAAGTCCTGTCATCCGCAGGAAATGAGGAATGATCTGGATCGGATTTTCGAGATGAAAATTAGATCTGGGTCATTTTTTTAATTTGTTTGTTGCTGTTCACTGGTAACGTTACGTGAGGTGTTTTTGTGAACAAAGTTCACAGAAAACCCGAGAGTTAAGTTTGCGCAGCAAACGCTACTTCTTGTGCTTGTCACAAGAAGGTTCGTCTTTCTGTGCATCGCGAAGCGCGTTACTGTGAACGGAGTGAACAGTAATGCCTTGATTTTACAGGACGGATTTGTTATAGTTTACACAACGAAGAAGCATGGAGGAATAATATGGACGTTATTCAGTTTCAGGAGAAATTAAGGAATATTTGTGAGCTTGGAAAGCAGAATGGAAATATGCTGACGCATGAGCAGATTCGGGAGCATTTTGCAAGTACTGATCTTGAGACCAGTCAGATGTTAAAGGTACTGCAGTATCTGAAACTGCAGGGAATTATGATAGAGGGAGACACTGCCCCGGTGGAGACAGAGGAAGTGGGTGAGACGGAACCGGAGTCAAAAGGAACCAGCACCCCGCTTACTTCAGAGGAAGAAGCATATCTGAAGGATTACCTGGCAGAGGTAAGCAACGGTAAGGAAGTGAGTCCGGAGATGCTTCACACACTGTTTGAGAATCTGGCAGATGGGGATGCCATTGCAGAGGCAGCTCTTACCAGCATTTATCTGCCGGTAGCGGCAAATATGGCCGCAGATATGAACTGTACAGAGATTCAACTTGCAGATTTGATTCAGGAGGCGAATGTGGTGCTGCTCACGGCTCTTTCCGACCCGGAGACAGAACGTAAAGATGATGCATGGCTACGTCTTCAGCTTCGCAAGGGAATCATCGCTGCCATTGAGGAGCAGACACAGCAGAAATTCCAGGATGAGTGTCTGGTAACGAAGGTGGAGAAGCTGGAATCGGCAGTGAAGGATCTGACGGACGATGACGGGGAGAACCGTTTTACCATTGATGAGCTGGCGGTTATTCTCGATATGAATGTGGATGAGATCAGGGATATTCTGCGTCTTACAGGAGACGATAAATAATTATGGCAAGTGAAATTCCGGGAAAATTATGGAGATAAGGCTATCCTGTCGGAAATGAAAACAATGCTGCAGAATTGATGGAAACACCGGAGGTGATTTAAAAGTAAAAATCATCTCTGGTGTTTTTTTGTCTTTTCTGGATGTTTTGAAATTTACATTGAAATTTCACTGTACAAGTGTTACTATCATAAATAATAATCAAAATATTTTTGCGTACAATAAATATTATTTGACAAATGAAAGGAGGATATATATGAATTTGGAAAAATATCAGCAGTATTCCAGAATTGCAAGAGGTTTGGAAAAGGCAGACCTGGTATTGAAGGATGCGAGGATTGTGAATGTTTTTACGGAAGAGATCATCCGCGGAGACATTGCCATACAGGATGGGATTATAGCAGGAATTGGAAGCTTCCATGGGAAAGAAGAACGTGATCTGGCTGGCAGATATGTATGTCCGGGATTTATTGACAGCCATCTTCACCTGGAATCTACACTGGTTACACCGGCTGAACTGGTAACGGTTGCCTCCAGACATGGAACTACCACTTTTATTGTGGATCCCCATGAATCAGCCAATGTGTCCGGTCTGGCAGGAGTTGATTATATTCTGGATCAGACAGAGAATGTAAAAGCCAACGTATACGTAATGATGCCTTCCTGTGTTCCGGCTACTTCCATTGATGATAATGGATGTACTCTTACTGCTGAAGATATGGCTCCTTATCTTCATAACAGCCGGATTCTTGGACTTGGAGAAGTAATGGACAGCATTTCTGTGGTACAGGGCGAGAAAAGCATGCATGACAAGCTGGAGCTGTTTGAAGGCAGAATCCGTGATGGCCACGCTCCGTTTCTGGAAGAGGGGAATCTTCAGGCATATGCCATGGCAGGGATTGCTACGGACCATGAGTGCAGCTTCTTTGATTATGCAATGCGAGAACGGCGGAACGGCCTTACCATTCTCGTAAGGGAAGGCAGTGCTGCCCGAAATCTTGAGGCACTTGTGGGCGGTCTGGTACAAAGACACATGAATGGTGACGGATTCTGCTTTTGCACAGATGACAAGCATATTGAGGATATCCAGCGGGAAGGGCATATTGACCATAACGTGCGAAAAGCTATCCGCCTTGGCATGAATCCGGTGTCCGCTATTAAGATGGCAACCATCAATGCAGCTAATTGTTATGGACTGAAAGACAAGGGGGCAGTGGCACCCGGCAGACAGGCAGATCTTTTGGTTCTTTCGGATCTTGTCAGTGTGACCATAGAAGATGTGTACTTTAAAGGGCAATTGGTAGATAAAAATGCAAAGATTGTTATAAAGCCGTGTGCCCCTGAATTGAAAAATACAGTGCATGTGGCTGGATTTTCCAGAGAGGCATTTCAGCTGGAGTCTGCAGATGGAATCTTTCCGGTGATTCTGGCAGAAGAAGGACAGATTACTACCAGAAAGGGAACTCTGAAAGCAGGGGATGGTCCCTGCAAATTCCAGTCCGATGACGATTATCAGAAGATTGCAGTTGTAGAACGTCATAAGATGACGGGTAAAATCGGCTGTGGCGTGATCGGAGGTTTTGGTATCCGTGGTGGAGCAATTGCGTCCAGTGTATCCCATGATTCCCACAATATTATTGTGATCGGAGATAATGATGAGGACATGGAGCTTGCTGTGCGGGAACTGATGCGTACTCAGGGAGGCTATACGATCGTAGAGAATCATAAAGTATTTGACACGCTTGCCCTTCCTGTAATGGGACTGATGAGTGATAATGGTTTTGAGAAAGACAATGAGACTCTTGGGCGAATGATCCATAAAGCTCATGAAATGGGTGTGAAAGACGGTCATGATCCGTTTATTACGCTGTCCTTTATGGCTTTGCCGGTTATTCCGCAGATCCGAATTACACCAAGAGGCGTTTTTGATGTGGAAGCGTGGAAGTTTTTATAAGATACCAGGATTGCGGGAGTGCAATACACGAGACGGTTGTCTTGTTTTGAACGAAACCCCGAAACCTATTTAAAAACTGTGACGGAATATAAACCCGTAGATTTTCAGCCCTCTGCCTTTTCATTGGCAGAGGGCCGTTTTTTGCTTAACAGTTATTGAGCATCCCTTAATTGCTCTACAACACTGCATTTCGCTGCGTTGTCATACATCATGCAAGGAATCAGCCACCCCAGCAGAAGAAATACCGGAATTGTCAGCAGGACAGGCAGAATGGTGAATCGATACTCAAAGAACCAGAACATACTGCCCAGCATTTTTCCCGCAAGAGGTCCCACCGCCAGCGACAAAATAAAGGCCGCCGCTACAGAAGACATTGCGTAAAACAACCCCTCGTAGATCAGCATGGTTTTGAGCTGCCGGTTTGTCATTCCTACAGCCTGAAGCACAGCAAATTCACGGCGGCGGGAAAGAATACCGGTCATCATGGCGTTGAAGAAATTTAAGAGTCCTACCAGCCCGATGATAGCGCAGAGGATACCACCTATCAGAAGGAACATCTGCCGGAACTGAGCAAATTCAGAGCGAACCGTGGCCTTGCTTTCATACATCAAGGGCGAAAACTCACCGGCAGTGAGCTTCGATAGATACTGCTCTGCTTCGGCCTCGTCCGCTTCGTCCGCTGTGTCGAACAGGTAGAGCATCGGAATGGACGCACCATCGCTGTCCCGCTGTGCGGTATCCACAGACAAAACTGCATCATAGCCAACGCCGCTATAACGATAACTCATGGAATTCGGAAGATTTACCAAGGCGCAGACCGTGTACTCTACATCTCTGGCTCCATACAGTTTTTTCTGAATGTACTCCTCCGGTGTATCTTCGGTGCAGAGTTCCCCGGTGCGGCTGTCGATATATTTCACATCATCCGCATAGGTAGCGGTGATCGTGTCTCCCACCTTGGGGTAGTATTCAGGATTGAGCAGATTACCGTAGTCATCTAAGGAAACCGCAATGGCAATGGCGTTATTGTCCGGCTCCAGCATAGGAGAAATATCGCCGTCGAGCACTTGCAGCTTGTCAAACAGACTGTTATCCAGAGCCTCGATTCTGGTATTTCCCATCACCATATTGCCCCGGTGCTCCATGCGGCTCATATGGCTGTCCAACTGCTCGGCGCTTTCGTACATTGCATAGTCCTGCCGCAGAGCATCCTCCGTCATCCACAGGTAGGCGGGTTTTCGCACAGCATATCCCGTGCCGGAAAGACTGGCCTTTGTGTTTGCTGCGATCTCTCCGATCTGTTCTGGCGTGATGAATTCATCTGCTGAGTTGTAACGGAAATAGTCGGGCGTGCTGACGATAAAATCGGCGCAGGTCCGGGTGGATACATACTTCTCCATGCTGAAGCCGCCCACAAAGGCACACAGCGCATTGAACAGTGTCACCGACAGTGCCAGAGACACCACCACCAGCACCGTCTTTTTCTTGTTTCGTCCCAGATTGGCAAAGGCCATCTGATGGAGCTTTGCTCCCCGGATGCTGCGCCGTTTTTTCTTGGTCTGCATCACATCCGTATATTTGGTAGCCTCCACCGGAGAGACCTTGGCTGCCATTTTTCCGGGCTTGGAACAGGACAAAAGCACCGTCAACAAGGCGAACAGCATAGAACCAAAGAAGATCACAGGCGAAGTGCTGATGGTGGTGATGCCTGTATCCAACTGGATGGAGTGCAAGACAACAGGCACCAAAACAGCGCCGATGCCGTAGCCCAGCAGCAGCCCCGCCGGAATGCCGATCAGACAAAGCAGAAGTGCCTGCTGGCGAATGATGCGTTTGAGCTGCCGGGGCGTTGTGCCAATGGTTTTCAGAAGTCCGTAAAACCGGATATCCCCTGCAACAGAGATCTGAAAAATGTTATAGATGATAAGATACCCTGTGAAAATCACCAGCAGCAAAAAAGCTGCTATGGCGATCATCAGCTCTGGATCAAGCTGCGACTCCAGCTGGGATGAGGTATATCCCCAGTTGACGCCGATCCGGACGCTGTTGGGATCGGTATAGCTGTCCCATGTGTAGCCAAGATCGGTATCCACCTGTTCCATCTGCCCTTGAATGTTTGTGCCGGAGGTCAGCATAACATTCAAATCGGTGCGGAAAGGCTGTAAACCTGTTTTCACTGCCTGCGCTTCGATGTCATCTGCGTAATCACGGCTGATGTTGATGTAATGAACAGGCATTAGTTCATCATAGTCCCAATAGCCCACCAGCGTAAAGGTATCTGTTACAGTAAAGGCGGTTTGGTCCTTGTCCGTAATGGAATAGGAAACCGTGACCTCGGCGCCCAGCTCCGGCGTTACGCCAAGCAGCTGCAACGCTGCCGTATCCATGGCTACCTCTTTGCCGCTTTCGGGCATCCGTCCGGTAGTAGGGGTTGCATAGCTCCATTTAGTGCAGTTGGCATCCATGTAGCTGATCTCTGCCGGTATTTTGGCAAAGACCCCCTCCGCAGTGATACCGATTACCTTCCGTACCCCCGTAGCCTTCACCTTTGGGTGGGCAGCGATGCGTTCCGCCTGCTCGGGGGAAACATCCTTAAAGGTGCCGTGTGCATAGCCGCCTACCTGCCGAAACTGGTAGGTTTCATAGCTGGCGTTCAACGACAAGACAATGGTGAACATGGACGTAAATAGCAGCGTTGTCAGCGCAATGGCAAAAATAGCGATCAGATTGCGGCGACGGTTCGCATAAAGAGATTTTAAGCTGAGTTTTCGAATACATTTTCTGTTTTTGACATTCATCGCAGCCACCTCCCGTTAGTTCTGGGAGACGATCCGACCATCTTCGATACGGATAATGCGGTCTGCCATCTGTGCAATTTCTTCGTTGTGGGTGATCATTACGATTGTCTGGGCGAACGTTTGACTGGTGACTTTCAAAAGGCTCAATACATCCTGACTGGTTTTGGAATCCAGATTACCTGTCGGTTCATCTGCCAGTATGATAGCGGGTGCTGCTGCCAGCGCACGGGCGATTGCCACACGCTGCTGCTGACCGCCGGAGAGTTGATTGGGCAGCGCATCCAGACGCTCATCCAGCCCAAGGGTCTGTACGATCTGCTGTACGAAATCCTTGTTGACCTTGCCACCGTCCAGCTCAATGGGTAGAACGATATTTTCATACACATTCAGCACCGGAACAAGATTATATGCTTGGAACACAAAGCCAATTTTTCTACGGCGGAAGATGGTCAGGGCTTCATCCTTCAGGGAGAAAATATCCTGTCCGTCCACCATGACCGTGCCGCTTGTAGGGCGATCCAGCCCGCCCAGCATGTGCAGCAGCGTGGATTTGCCGGAGCCGGATGTGCCGACAATTGCAACAAATTCGCTCTTCTTTACACTTAAATCAACTCCATCCAGTGCATGAACCGCATTATTGCCGGAGCCATAAATTTTTTTCAGGTCTTTTGCCTGTAAAACCTCCATAAATGAGTACCTCCATGAAAAAATCTGTATGTATGAAAGGAAATGATCCTTTATACATACAGATTATCGCATAGGATTCTTTCCACATTCTTTCCGGCGGAAAATGAAATCTAACAATTTTGATAGAATTGTTGTTATTTCGGCAGAAATATGGAAAACGTACTTCCTTTTCCCGGAACGGAAGCAACCTTGATATAACCGCCCTCGCCGGATATGATCTGTCGGACAAGGTATAAGCCGATGCCCACACCTTCTTGTTTCTGCACACTGTTTGATCGGTAAAAGCGAGCAAATATCTTCGCTTGCTCACTTTCCGAAATGCCCGAACCGGTATCCGATATATCAATCCTTGCAAACATTTCATAGCTTACAGCAGAAATAGTAATGGTGCCATGCTCTGTATATTTGATGGCATTGTCTACGATATTAGCCAGCGCTTCCGCTGTCCATTTGAAGTCGAATACAGCAAAAGCATCGGTATCTTGCAGTTGCAAAGATAATCCTTTTTCAGAAACCTTGGCGGCATATTGTTCTACTACGCTTTCAAGCAGCGGCTGCAGCGCTGCTTGCTGGGGGGCGAGTGAAATGATCCCGTTTTCCAGTCTGGAAAGCTTTACGAGAGAATCAATCAAAAATCGCAGCTTTTCCGATTGTTTGTACAGCGCCTCCACATTTGCCTTCGCCGATGCAGGCAGAGTTTCCTCCATCAGAAGCTCGCTGTATAACAGCAGGTTAGCAATCGGCGTTTTCGTCTGGTGGGAGATGTCCGCAATCAAGGTTTTGATTTTGTCTTTTTCCTGCGCTACATTTCGAGAAGATGCTTCTGCGGCGGAAAGATAGTGCGCAAACTTCGTTTCCAATGCAGACAGCTGGCTTTCATCAAAATTGGTTTCAGAAAAGGAGCCGGTCATGGCAGCGTCCAGCATCCTTTCGATTTTTTCCATCGTTTTTCTGGCCTTTCTCCGCTCCCATAATACAATAGCTGCCGCCGCCAGAAAACACAGCAGCAGGATCACAATGCCGGCTTTATTCATCTTTTATCACCCAGCTATAACCGATTCCATAGACGGTTTTAATGTATTTCTGTGCACCAAGCTTATCCCTCAGACGCTTGATCGTAACAGACAAAGCATTTTCATCCACATATTCTGCGCCATCTGTCCAGATCCGGTCGACAAGGTCTCCACGGGTCATGGTTCGACCACGATTTTCAACAAGCAGACGCAGTAATTTTTGTTCTGTTTTACTCAATTCCACTTTTGAATCTCCCACATAAAAGGTCATAGCCTCAAAGTCAAAGTGAAATAGATCCATATGGAACGGCGCATTTTTTTTGTTTGACGCTTGCTTTCGCAGTTGGGTATTCACCCTTGCCCGCAAAACCGAAAGAGAAAAGGGCTTGGTAATGTAATCATCAGCGCCCCTCTCCAGTCCGTCTACGATGTCCAGATCGGTGTCATTGGCAGTCAGCAGAATAACAGGAATCCCGGGCGTGTTTTCCTTGATCTCACGGAGCAGCTCAAGCCCACTGCCATCCGGCAGATTGATATCCAGCAGGATCAGGGATACACCGCCGCAAAGCAGCTGTTCCTTCGCCGTTTTTAGGTCTTGGCAGGATATAATCTGACGGTCATCTGCTTTCAGTGCTTTACTTAAACCCTGATTCAACCCTATATCATCTTCAATAATCAATAATTGTTCCATGTATCTCACTCCCTCGTTATTCAAATGCCACCATTATTTCCTTGGGCAATTTTTCGTTCTCACAGTTTAGAAGATAGGCTATTGGCTATTGCTCTGTTTGCAAATTTGTTTGTTTTCACTGTATCCCAATCAGCAAGCCGGATGATCTATGCTGTGCCGTTTTTTTACTTTCTTAATTGTATCATGCTAATGTAAAGAAATCCATATTCTCTAAAAAGTTGTCCTGTTTTTTGAAACAGGGTTGTTACTGTTCACTGGTAACATTCCGCGAGGCGTTTTTTGTGAACAAAGTTCACAGAAAACCCGAGAATTGCGGCGCGAAATCATGCGAATGCATGATTTCTGTGCATCGCGAAGCGCGTTACTGTGAACGGAGTGAACAGTAACACAGGGTTAGCCCCTGAACAGCAACAAGGCATTAATAAGAACTGAAAAACATAAAAAAACATCTTGATTTTCATGAATACTTATGATATGATACCGCTCAAAGAAAAGGGAGTAGCGGCCATGAAGAGATAAAAGGAAATCCATTTTTTCTGAATGGTGCATAAATGCGTCAGAACGGTAGATGAAACTACCCGCATTATGAGATAATCAGCGAGACTTTTATTTCAGGCATTATAACAGTGCCTGGGATAAAAGTCTTTTTTTTCCCTTTTTGAACGCTTTACAACTATTGTTAGTAAGAGAGATGGAGGAGAAAAATGAATAAGCGAAATGGAAAAATGAAATATCTGGCAATCGGTGCTGCCGGGTTTATAGTGGCAGGGGGATTAGCGCTGGATACAACTTACCAGATTCAGGAGCAGGAACAGGCAGTACTCACAACCTTTGGAGTGCCAAAGGCAGTGAATGAAACGGGATTACATTTCAAAGTCCCTTTTGTACAGCAGGTGCAGAAGGTAAATACCACGATCCAGGGATTTCCAATCGGATACAGTATGGGGAACAATGAGGTGGTGGAAAATGAAGGAATCATGATCACTTCGGATTACAATTTTATTGATGTGGATTTCTTTGTAGAATATCGAATTTCAGAACCTGTAAAATACCTTTACACCTCTGAGCAGCCGGAAGAGATTTTAAAAAATATTGCGCAAAGCTGTATCCGAACTGTAATAGCAAGCTATAACGTGGATGAGGTTCTGACCACCGGAAAAGGAGAAATCCAGAGCAAGATCAAAGAAATGATTTTGAATCAGATGGAGGAACAGGATCTGGGAATTCAATTGGTCAACATAACAATACAGGATTCCGAGCCGCCTACTGAAGAAGTGATGAAAGCATTTAAAGAGGTGGAAACTGCGAAACAGGGAAAAGAAACGGCGCTTAACAATGCTAATAAATACAGGAACGAAAAGCTTCCCGAAGCGCAGGCCCAGGCAGATCAGATTATTCAGGATGCGGAGGCACAAAAACAGGTGAGGATCAATGAGGCAGAAGCTGAGGTGGCAAGATTTAATGCAATGTATGAGGAATATATGAAGAATCCTGAGACCACAAAAATGCGAATGTTCTATGAAACCATGGAAGATGTGTTACCTGGTATGAAGATTGTGATTGACAACGGAAGCGGCGTGGAAAAGATATTGCCGCTGGATTCTTTTGCCGGAGACTGGAAAACAGCAGACGGTACAAAAGAAGAAACTAAGTGAAGTTAAGATAAGTATCTGACAGAAAGGATAAAAAAATTATGAAAATGAAAAAAGCTGCACTTATAACTGGCATTCTCGGAGCAGTAATAATCGGCTCTTCCATAACTATAACCCAACAAAATGAATACAAGCTGATCCGTCAGTTTGGTAAAGTTGACAGAGTGATCTGCGAACCGGGAATCAGCTTTAAAATTCCATTGATAGAAAGAACACAGTCTTTACCAAAGGAAACGTTGTTATATGATTTGGAAGCATCTGATGTGATTACCAAGGACAAGAAAACCATGATCAGTGACAGCTATGTTTTGTGGAGAATTACAGATCCACTTAAATTTGCACAGACTCTGAACTCTTCTTTGGAAAACAGCGAAAGCCGAATTAATACGGCCGTATATAATGCCACAAAAAATGTGATCAGCAGTCTTTCCCAGGACAGAGTGATCACAAGCCGGGACGGAGAATTATCGGATATGGTAATGAAAGCCATTGGAGATAATATGGAACAATATGGAATAGAGCTGATTAAATTTGAAACAAAGCAATTGGATCTGCCGGACGATAATAAGGCAGCTGTGTATGAGAGAATGATCTCAGAGCGTGATAATATTGCTGCTACATATAAAGCAGAAGGTGATTCAGAAGCAAAAGTAATCCAGAATAAGACAGATAAGGAAGTGACCATTCAGATTTCAGATGCGAAGAAGCAGGCAGAGATTTTGAAGGCAGAAGGGGAACAGGAATATATGAAAATTCTTTCCCAGGCTTATGGGGAAGATGAGAGAAGTGAATTTTATTCCTTCGTAAGAAGCCTTGAAGCCCTGAAAACTTCTATGCAAGGAGAAAACAAGACCGTTATTTTGTCATCGGATTCCCCTATTGCTCGGATTTTTGAGGGAAAATAATAAAAATTCTTGCATCTGCTGGCATTGACGTATATCATAAGGAACATAAGGAGTGACAAAAGATGGCGATAGTGAGAAAACACATATATTTTTCCGGGCAGGTGCAGGGTGTTGGATTTCGTTACCGTGCAAAAAATGCGGCGAGAGCCAATGATCTTACTGGCTGGGTGGACAATCTGTGGGATGGCAGAGTGGAAATGGAAGTTCAGGGAGAGCTTTCCGGAATTGAGCGTATGATTCAGGAAATCGAGATGGGAAGTTTCATCCGGATTGAGAATTATCAGATGGAAGACTTGCCTGTGGATGAAAGGGAGTGGAGCTTTTATTCGAAATGAAGTGAAATGGGATGCCAGGAGCGAAGAGAATTTTGCTTCTGGTATTTTTTTGGAGCAAATAGCAAAGCAGATATTAAAAAAGGATTGACAATCAGAAACACTCCCCTTATAATTAGTTCGCATACGAACAGTTCGGACTCGAACAGTTTATGTATGAACTATTTTTGTTCGGAAGTATATGAAAGAAGGGAAATATGGAAAAAAAGAAAAAAATGGGTCCTGATGAGTGCTGCAGGGCGGAACGGCATATAGGGTATGAGGTTCGGACTCTCAATCAGGTAATTGGACGTCTGGTGAATTCATATCAGTCCAAGGTGGATGAGAAAGCCGGAATTAACCGCATGCAGGGTTGGATCATTGGTTATCTGTACCGGCATTCAGAAGAAGCTGTTTTTCAGAAAGACCTGGAAGCAGAATTTCAGATGGCGCGTTCTACTGCGTCAGGAATCCTTCAGGCAATGGAGAAGAAAGGGCTTATTACCAGAGAATCTATTCCAAGAGATGCCAGGTTGAAGCGTCTGGTGCTTACGGAAAAGGGGATGGAATTTCAGATGGAAATTATGGAGAATTTTGACAGGATCCAGGATGTGTTAAAGTCTGATATTCCCCAGGAAAAACTGGAATGCTTCCTGGAAGTTCTGGACATGATCCGGGAAAATGCCCAAAGAGAGTGCTGTCTGCGGGATGAAAACTAACAAAAAAGAAAGGGGAGAACCTGATGATAAAGACATTACTTGCCCAGGTAAAGGAGTTTAAGAAGGCCTCCTTCCTCACACCGGTATTTATGATACTGGAGGTTGTGGTGGAGACAATGATTCCTCTTGTAATGGCAGATATGATCGACAACGGTGTGGAAGCCGGTAATATCAGTTATCTTTACAGAAAAGGTGCCATTATGGCGCTTCTTGCAGTTGCAGGACTTGTTACCGGTATTCTTGGGGGAAAATACGGAGCATACGCATCCTCCGGTTTTGCCCGTAATCTTCGTAAAGCAATGTATACTAACATTCAGACATTTTCATTTTCAAACATTGACAAGTTCAGTACTGCAAGTCTGATCACACGTCTGACTACAGATGTGACCAACCTGCAGAATGCATACCAGATGATCTTGCGTATGTGTACCCGTGCCCCGGCCAGTCTGATCTGTGCCATGGCGATGGCGTTTATGATCAATGCAAGAATTGCCAGCATTTACCTTATTGCCGTTATTTTTCTTGGATGTTTTCTCGTATTTATTATGAAAAAGGCGACTAAGTATTTCCGGGAAGTATTTGAGAAATATGACGATTTAAATGCCAGCGTGCAGGAGAATATCAGCGCAGTCCGCGTTGTGAAGGCTTATGTACGTGAAGAATATGAGACCACTAAGTTTCAGAAAGCCTGCAATAAAGTTTACGAAATGTTTGTAAGAGCTGAGAAACTGGTAGTTATGAATATGCCGGTTATGCAGTTTACAGTCTATGCATGTATTCTTGGAATCAGCTGGCTTGGTGCGAATATGATCGTTGGTGGCAGTCTGACTACAGGTGAATTGATGAGTCTTCTTACATATTGTATGAATATTCTTATGAGCCTTATGATGCTTTCCATGGTATTTGTTATGGTCACCATGAGCGCAGCAAGTGCAGAGCGTGTAACTGAGGTTATCAATGAAACAGCAGATCTTCATGATCCGCAGGATCCGGTTATGGAAGTTGCAGACGGAAGTATTGAATTTGACCATGTGGATTTCAGCTATAAGAAGGACAGTAAGGAGCCGGTGCTGAAGGATATCAATCTTTCTATCCGCGCAGGAGAAACTATTGGTATTATCGGTGGAACCGGAAGTGCCAAGTCCAGTCTGGTAAACCTGATCAGCCGTCTTTATGATGTGAGCTCCGGATCAGTGAAAGTTGGCGGCGTGGATGTGCGTGACTACCATATGGATAGTCTGCGTAACCAGGTAGCAGTTGTACTTCAGAAGAATGTGCTGTTTTCCGGTACCATTCTGGAGAATCTGCGCTGGGGAAATAAAGAGGCTTCGGAGAAAGAGTGCCGCAGAGCGTGTCAGCTTTCCTGTGCGGATGACTTCATTGAGAAAATGCCGGACAAATACAATACTTATATTGAGCAGGGCGGAACCAATGTTTCCGGCGGTCAGAAACAGCGTCTGTGTATCGCCAGAGCTCTTCTTAAGAAACCCAAAGTACTGATTCTGGATGATTCCACAAGTGCGGTAGATACTGCCACAGATGCACGTATCAGAAGAGCTTTTGCAGAAGAAATTCCGGATACTACCAAGCTGATCATTGCACAGCGTATTTCCAGTATTCAGAGTGCGGACAGGATCATTGTCATGGATGAGGGAAAAATCAGCGGATTTGGAACTCATGAGGAACTGATGAAAACCAATGCCATTTATCAGGAGGTTTATAATTCACAGATAAAGGGTGGTGGAGATTTTGATGAGAATAGAGGAGGTGAGCAGGCATGAGCAATGAAAGACCGATAAAGAAGCCAGGCCGCAGCGGGGCAGCCTTCCGTTCAGGCCCTATGGTAGAGAATCCGGGCAAGATGCTTGGAAGACTGATGGGGTATATTTTTAAGAACTACAGGATCCATATTATTGTAGTTGTGATCGGCATTGTGGTAAGTGTTCTTGCCAATGTGCAGGGAACCATGTTTATGAAGACTTTGATTGACCAGTATATCATGCCTATGCTTCAATCTGAGACTCCGGATTTCCATCCTCTTGCAATGGCAATTCTTCGTGTAGCCTGTTTTTATGCAATTGGGGTGGCGTGCACATATACGTACAACCGTCTGATGATCTATGTCAGTCAGGGCACCCTACGCAATCTTCGAAATGAGATGTTTGAGCGCATGGAAACACTTCCTGTTAAATATTTTGATACACATGCACATGGCGATATCATGTCTATCTACACCAATGATATTGATACACTGCGCCAGATGATCAGCCAGAGTATTCCACAGCTGATCTCCAGTGTGATTACCATTGTCAGTGTATTGGTAAGTATGATTATTTTGAATGTGCCTCTTACCATCGTGACTCTGGTCATGGTTGGAGTGATGCTGGTGGCAAGTAAAAATCTTGCAGGACTCAGCGGCAAGTATTTCATGGAGCAGCAGAAGAATCTTGGTATTGTAAATGGTTACATCGAGGAAATGATGGAAGGCCAGAAGGTTGTAAAGGTATTCTGCCATGAGGAAGAAAGCCTTGAGAAGTTTAATGAGCTGAATGACCAGCTGTTTGAGAGCGCGAATAATGCCAATAAATTTGCAAACGTGCTGATGCCCACCTGTGCACAGATTGGGAATATCAGCTATGTGCTGTGTGCCATTGTTGGCGGCGTGCTGGCAGTAAATGGTGTGGGTGGATTTACTCTTGGCGGCCTGGCAAGTTTTCTTACTTTTAACAAGAGCTTCAGCCAGCCGATCAACCAGGTAAGCCAGCAGTTTAACAGTATTGTTATGGCACTTGCCGGAGCGAAGCGTATCTTCGACCTTCTGGACGAGAAGCCGGAGGTAGATGACGGATATGTGACCCTGGTAAATGTGAAAGAAGAGAATGGTAAGCTGGTTGAGTCCGAGAAACGTACAGGACGCTGGGCATGGAAGCATTTTCACAAAGCCACTGGCAAAACAGATTATATCGAATTGAAAGGTGATATTGTTCTGGATGGCGTTGACTTCGGATATCGTGATGACAAGATCGTGCTTCACGATGTGAAGATGTATGCGAAGCCAGGACAGAAAATTGCATTTGTCGGCTCCACGGGTGCCGGTAAGACGACAATTACCAATCTTCTGAATCGTTTCTATGATATTCAGGATGGTAAGATCCGTTATGATGGCATCAATATAAATAAGATCAAAAAGGGTGATCTGAGACGTTCCATGGGTATCGTTCTTCAGGATACTAATCTGTTTACTGCTACCGTTATGGAGAATATCCGTTATGGAAAACTGGATGCCACAGATGAGGAAGTTATTGCAGCTGCCAGGCTGGCGAATGCGGATGGCTTTATCCGAAGACTGCCGGATGGTTATTATACTATGCTTCGCAATAATGGTGCTAATTTAAGCCAGGGACAGAGACAGCTGCTTGCAATCGCCAGGGCGGCAGTAGCAGATCCGCCGGTTCTGATCCTGGATGAGGCTACCAGCTCTATTGATACCCGTACAGAGAAGCTTGTACAGGATGGTATGGATAAGCTGATGGAAGGCAGAACTACATTTGCAATTGCACATAGGTTATCCACAGTCAGAAACAGTGACTGTATTATGGTTCTGGAACAGGGACGTGTTATTGAGAGAGGCTCTCATGATGAGTTAATTGCGCAGAAAGGTAAATATTATCAGCTGTATAATGGGTGATATGGGGTAAATAAGTAAGAGGTAACGTTTGGAAGGTTCAAGCGTTACCTCTTATTTTGGGCTTTGAATGATTTTTCAAACACGCTCTAGAGCGCGTTATTTTTCACTGGCAGTTTCTTTCTGCGGCAGCTGGGCAAGAACGATAGCCCCGAACATTACCACACAACCGATGATTTCCCGGGTGCTTAATTTCTGTCCTAAGATAATCCAGCCGGCGAGGACAGAGATGCAGGATTCCAGACTGAGAATCAGGGAGGCTACGGTTGGGTTCATATTTTTCTGGCCCACGATCTGGAGGGTGTAGGCGACACCGCAGGACATAACGCCGGCATAGAGAGTAGCGCCCCAGGCACCACTGAATGAAGAAAGATTGGGATGCTCCAGAATTATGGCTGGGATAGCAGTGAGGATTCCGCAGACCAGAAACTGGATGCAAGACATTTTTACTCCATCTGTCTTTGGTGAAAAGTAATCAATGACCAGAATGTGCAGGGAAAACAGGAAAGCACAGATCAGGACCAGAAAGTCTCCCTTTCCAATGGAAAAGCCGTCTGTGATGCAAAGCAGATAGAGACCAATCAGTGCCATTACAACCGCAACCCAGATAAAAGGACTGCATTTCTTTTTCATAAAAAGTCCAAGGATCGGGACGATGATAATGTAGCATGCAGTGAGAAAACCTGCTTTTCCAACGGAGGTGTACTGGATGCCAAACTGTTGGAAGTTGGAAGCAAGACACAGGCAGATACCGCAGATTATGCCGCCGGCAATTAAGGTTTTGTTGCGGGAAAATGGATTTGAACCGCTGGATGCCATTGGCTGTCTGTCGGATTCTGTGAAATCAGCTGAATTGCTCTGTGGATTTATTTTATTGAGCAGTAAAATAACCGGGATCAGCACCAGAGAACCGATAATGTTTCTTGTGGCATTGAAAGTGAGAGGGCCGACAGCTTCACCGCCCTCACTTTGTGCTACAAAGGCGATTCCCCAGATCGTTGCTGTCAAAAGGAGAATCAGTGAATTTTTTAATGGTATTTGTTGTTTTTTCATAATGGATTATCCCCTCGTAAAATTTACAAAAATGCCCTCCTTTAACAGGAGGGGCATCATCGTTTAAATTATCTTTCCATCATGCTGATGGATTCAATTCCTACACTTCCACCTCGGACTACTTCAATGCGGCCGAATTCTTCTTTGATCAGTTTGACAACTGCATCATTTTTGGTCGCTGTCTGTACGAATTCCAGAAGCAGGCTGTCTTTACCGTAATCAATGACTCTGGCCTTAAAAGTCTCAGCAATCTGGAATAATTCAACCTTGTCCTCAGAAGAGCAGTTAAAAACCTTGATGTAAAGAATCTCTTTCATGCGGACGAACATATTGGTGAAATCAATAACTTTGATGACTTCTACCATTCGGTTCAGCTGTTTCTTGATCTGTTCGAAAGTTTCATCATCGCTTACAGTCCCGATGGTCATTCGGGAAACGGTAGGATCCTCTGTAGTACCAACGGTAAGGCTGTCCAGGTTATAGCTTTTGCCGGAGAAAAGTCCGGAAATCTTGGACAGAACACCTACCTGGTTTTCTACGTAGAGGGAAATCCATCTCTTTTTCATGCCTTTATCAGCCATTGGATAAACCTCCTGTTAATTAACAATCCATAATTAAATCTTCCAGTGTTCCGCCAGGCTTTACCATCGGATAAACCATTTCTTCAGGATCAATGATGAACTCGATCAGAGTCGGAACTTTGGTATTTTTCTTTGCTTCTTCAAATGCTGCGGCAACCTCATTTTTATTGAAAACCCGGATCCCTTTGGCACCGTAGCTTTCTGCCAGCTTTACAAAATCCGGTGTATATTTCGGGTATTCCTCGCCATTTGTACGGCGGGAAAGGGCACCAGAGCGAAGATTGGTCATGCTGTAGCGTTTGCCATAGAAAAGCTTCTGCCACTGACGAACCATACCAAGATATTCGTTATTAAATACACAAAGAATCAGTGGGAGCTCTTCCAGAACAGCTGTGGCAAATTCCTGAATATTCATCTGCATTCCACCGTCGCCGGAAATAACGATAACCGGTTTGTCCGGATTACCGATCTTTGCTCCTACACCACCAGGAAAACCGTATCCCATGGTACCAAGTCCCCCGGACATAACAAGCTGCTTGCCTGGTGTGATCTCAGCATACTGGGAAACCAGCATCTGGTGTTGTCCGACATCCGTGACAATGATGGCTTCTTCAAACTGGCAGTTGATCTGGTTAATGATGTCAACCGGACTTAATCTGTCATTTGGACGCATTACAAGAGGATGTTCCTGCTTCCAGCTGTTTATCTCACTGTTCCATTTTTTGCTGGCATAGTCGGAAACGTATTCGGACATTTTTGCAAGGGCATCTTTTGCATCTGCAACGATTGGAATATCTACCTGGATGTTTCTGGAAATAGAGGCCGTGTCAATGTCAATATGGATAATCTGGGCATTAGGGGCAAATTCATGAAGCTTTCCTGTGATTCGGTCGTTAAAACGTGTTCCAATGGAAAAAAGTACGTCACAGTTGCTTACAGCCATATTGGCTGCATAGGCACCGTGCATGCCAAGGTTTCCGATAAAAAGCGGATGGTTGGTAGGAATTGCACCTCGTCCCATAATAGTAGTTACAACCGGAACACCGGTCTTTTCCACTACTTCCTGGAATACCTTATTGGCATGGGAAATATTGATTCCGCCGCCTGCCAGGAAGAGAGGCTTCTTTGCATTGGAAAGTGTTTTGATCGCACGTTTCAGCTGTCCGATGTGGACACTGGTGTTTGGCTTGTAGCCGCGGATATTTACGCTCTTTGGATATTCTGCACTGCCAAGTTCAGCCATTACATCCTTGGGCAGGTCAATAAGAACCGGTCCAGGGCGTCCGGTACGTGCAATATAGAAGGCTTCCTTGATGATACGTCCAAGATCTTCACGGTTGCGTACAGTGACTCCATACTTGGTAATACTGCGGGTAATTCCTACAATATCAACTTCCTGGAATGCATCGTTTCCAATCAGATGACGTGCTACCTGACCGGTGAAGCACACCAGAGGAACGCTGTCGTAATTGGCTGTAGCAAGGCCTGTGACAAGGTTGGTAGCACCAGGACCGCTTGTTACAAGACATACGCCAACTTTTCCAGTGGTACGTGCGTAAGCATCGGCTGCGTGAACCAGTGCCTGCTCGTGACGTGGAAGGATTACGGTGACATCATCCTGTTTGTATAATTCATCGCTGATATCGATGGTACATGCTCCGGGATAACCGAAAACGTACTCAACACCTTCTTCTTTCAGTGCTTTTACCAGCAGCTTATTGCCTGATATCTGTTTCATTTAGTGAAGATACCTCCTTTTCGCCGGGGAAAAACCCCACAATATAATTATAAAAAAATCTCCCACAAGTTGTGACGCACATCTTGCAGAAAGCCTTTTTCAAACACGCTCTAGAGCAAACGATATTTAATCAATATTATAGCGTTAACGTGGAAAAGTGTCAATAAAGTTCACAGAAAACCAGAGAATTGCGGCGCGAAATCATGCAAAGCATGATTCTTTTGCATCGCGAAGCGTGTTACTGGTCACGGAGGGAACAGTAACACGTTGAATTAAAAGAGGTGGGAAAAAGAAAGGGATAACTGGTCAAAAAGTGGATTTTGTGGTAAGATATGCAGAACAAAAGTGTACTGAGAAAGAAAGGAGGAGGTTGAAAATAGTGGAACTAAATAAGGAAAATATGAAAAAGATAAGGTGGCTGATCGCTTTTTCAGTGCTTCTGTATCTGGGAGTGCAGAATCTGGATGTGGTGCTGAAGTATGTGAAAATTGTGTGGGGACTTCTTCTGCCATTTGTGTTGGGTGGAGCTATGGCGTTTGTGCTGAATGTACCTATGGCATTTATTGAGCGACATGTTTTTGGAAAAGCAAAGGAAAAAGAAGACAGGAAGGGACGCGCAGCAGCAAAATTTGCAAGACCGGTTAGTCTGATCTTTTCCATTGTTCTGGTGGTGCTGGCGATTCTCGTTGTAGTACTGATTGTGGCACCGGAGCTTGGAAGAACTCTGGTAAATGTTGTGAAAAAGGTGGAAGAAGATATTCCGTTAGTTCAGAAATGGCTGACAGATACCTTCCAGAGTGATTCTGAAATTGTGAAATGGGCATCTACCATAGAAATTGATCCGCAGAAAATTATTGATTCTATTGTGAGCGTTTTGAGAAGTGGGGCGGACAATCTGGTATCCTCCACTATTACCGTGACTATGGGACTGGTGAGCATGGCTATGAATTTTGCAATTGGTTTTGTGTTTTCCTGTTATGTGCTCCTTCAGAAAGAGAAGCTGGGCAGGCAGGTCCTGAAAGCGGCTTATGCGATCTTACCTGTGAAAACAGTGGAATATCTGGGACATGTTTGTACACTGGCAAGTAAGGTGTTTTCAAGCTTTATTACCGGGCAGTGCATAGAGGCGGTGATCCTGGGAAGCATGTTCTTTGTTTCCATGACGATCGGAAGATTTCCATATGCAATGCTGATCGGAGTGCTGATCAGTTTTACGGCGCTGATTCCTGTGTTTGGCGGAATTATTGGATGCTGGGTGGGATTTTTCCTGATTTTGATGGTAAGTCCTCTGAAAGCTTTGGCATTTCTTATATTGTTCTTGATCCTGCAGCAGATTGAGGGAAATCTGATCTATCCTCACGTAGTTGGAAACTCTGTGGGACTGCCGGCAATCTGGGTACTGGTTGCAGTGACTCTGGGCGGAAATCTTATGGGAATTGTGGGAATGCTGATTTTTATTCCGTTGGTGTCTGTAATTTATACATTGTTTAAGGAATGGGTGTCTGAGAGGCTGGAGCAGAAGAAGGTAAAAATCAGTTGAGAAAATTTTTAATGAGCGCTGGATGCTAAATAAAATAAGCGCTGGAAAATAATTGGTTTACATAAAACAAAAAAGCTGCAAAAAAACATCTCCGGGAGGATTAAGAACTTCCGGAGATATTTTTTGCTTATTTTTATGAAGATCAGTCGTTGGTCTGTTTCTGACTTTCTACTTCTGCAAGCTTCATTGCACGAACTTTCAGCGGCAGACCGAACAGAGTGATGAATCCGTCTGCATCATGGTGATCGTACATATCACCTGTTGTGAAGGAAGCAAGAGATTCATTGTAAAGGCTGTATGGAGAAGTGGTTCCGGCTTTGATGATGTTGCCTTTATAAAGTTTGAATTTTACTTCACCAGTTACATATTTCTGTGTGGACTCTACGAATGCCTGGATTGCCTCACGAAGTGGTGTGAACCATTTTCCTTCGTAAACAACCTGAGCCAGCTGGCTGCCAAGTTTCTTCTTGGTTTCCAGAGTTTCACGATCAAGGATCAGCTCCTCAAGCTGTTCATGTGCTTCCATAAGGATTGTTCCACCAGGAGTCTCATAAACACCACGGGATTTCATACCTACAACACGGTTCTCAACGATATCGATAATGCCGATTCCGTTCTCGCCGCCAAGCTTGTTCAGTTCTGTGATGATCTCGGAAACTTTCATTGCCTTTCCATTTAAGGTCTTTGGAACACCTGCCTCAAATGTCATGGTGATTTCGGTCTCTTTATCCGGAGCTTTCTCAGGTGTTACGCTGAGTACTAACATATCATCATAGTTTGGAGCCTGCGCCGGATCCTCAAGTTCAAGTCCCTCATGGCTGATGTGCCACAGGTTACGGTCACGGCTGTAGCTGTGTTTTGCATCGAATGGAAGGTTGATACCATGAGCCTGGCAGAACGCGATCTCGTCTTCACGGGACTGCATGGTCCAAACGTCTGTCATACGCCATGGAGCAATGATCTTGATGTCTGGTGCAAGAGCTTTGATTCCAAGCTCAAAACGGATCTGGTCATTTCCTTTACCAGTTGCGCCGTGACAGATTGCAACAGCGTTCTCTTTTCTTGCGATCTCAACCAGTTTCTTGGCAATAGCAGGACGTGCCATGGAAGTACCAAGAAGATATTTGTGCTCATATACAGCACCTGCCTCAACACACGGCATAATATAGTTGTCGCAGAAGTCATCTACGATATCCTCAATATATAATTTGGAAGCTCCGGAAAGCTTTGCTCTTTCCTCAAGTCCGTCCAGCTCATTTCCCTGTCCGCAGTTAACGCAGCAGCAGACAACATCATAATCAAATGTTTCTTTCAGCCACGGAATCAATGCTGTGGTATCAAGTCCGCCTGAATATGCAAGTACAACTTTTTCTTTCATAATATTTACCTCTTTTCTTTTATCCCTCTGAAACAGATAGGGTTATAAAGCATATTAAATTTTGAATAAATATTCATCGTGATAACGGCTCTTACGTTCTGTACGTTATTCACAAAGAATAATATACAACAATACTCATAAATATGCAATAGTAAATTTGAAAAAAATTTATAAAAACTTTGCATAAAAATGCATCATATAATAGGTAAATACGCGTTGAAATGCACAAAAAAAGATAGATTGAATGGAAAATAAGGAAAAAATGACTATTGCATAATATGCAGAGAAGATGTATAATTCATTCATCATTGTTTATAAAGCACATGTTACTGTTCACTCCGTTCACAAAACGGACATTGTTGCCAGTGAACAGAGTAACAAGTATGAGTTCCAGAGCCTGTTTGAAAAAGCATGCTTTTGACACCATAATAATGGAGGACACTAAAATGATAAAAGCTGGAATTATTGGAGCAACCGGTTATGCGGGAAATGAAATTGTACGTCTCCTTCTGGGACATAAAAATGTGGAAGTAGCATGGTATGGATCCAGAAGCTACATTGATAAAAAATATGCAGGAATTTATCAGAACTTTTTTAAGCTGGTAGATGCAAAATGTATGGACGATAACATGGAAGCTCTGGCAGATGAGGTTGATGTGATTTTCACTGCAACACCGCAGGGGCTGTGTGCTTCTCTTGTAAATGAGGGAATCCTTTCCAGAGCGAAAGTAATTGATTTAAGTGCAGACTTCCGTATTAAAGATGTGAAGAAATATGAAAAATGGTACGGAATTGAGCACAAATCCCCTCAGTTTATTGATGAAGCTGTGTACGGATTATGTGAGATTAACCGTGAGGACATCAAAAAAGCTCGTCTGATCGCGAATCCGGGATGCTATCCAACTTGTTCTACACTTTCTATTTACCCATTGTTAAAGGCTGGAATGATTGATCCGAACACGATTATTATTGATGCTAAATCCGGAACGACGGGTGCTGGAAGAGGGGCTAAGGTTGATAATCTTTATTGTGAAGTAAATGAAAATATCAAGGCTTACGGTGTTGCCACACACAGACATACACCAGAGATCGAAGATCAGTTAGGATATGCCTGCGGACAGGAAGTGACCATTAATTTTACCCCGCATCTTGTTCCAATGAACAGAGGCATTCTGGTTACAGCATACGCTTCCCTGACAAAGGATGTGACCTACGAAGAAGTAAAAGCTGCTTATGATGCATGCTATGAGAATGAGACATTTGTGAGGGTTCTGGATAAGGATGTGTGTCCGCAGACAAAGTGGGTAGAGGGCAGTAATTACGTGGATGTGAATTTCAAGATCGATCCGAGAACCCACAGAATCATCATGATGGGAGCTATTGACAACCTGGTAAAAGGTGCTGCCGGACAGGCAGTTCAGAATATGAATCTGATGTTTGGGTTTGATGAAGCGGAAGGATTATTACAGGTTCCGATGTATCCGTAAAAGTGAAATTGGAGACAGGCTCCGGGCCTGATTTCAGGACTGAGTTACATTGAAAAATAAACATATAATTTGCCTGATCGGGCAAAGGAGGAGTATCAATATGGAAATAATTACAGGTGGTGTTACCGCAGCAAAGGGGTTTAAAGCAGCTGCGGCAGCAGCAGAAATTAAATACAAAGGCCGTACAGATATGGCCATGGTTTACAGTGAAGTTCCATGTGTTGCAGCTGGCACTTTTACAACAAATGTGGTGAAGGCAGCTCCGGTAAAATGGGATCAGAATGTGGTCTATAATCACCCATCTGCACAGGCTGTGATCTGCAACAGCGGTATTGCAAATGCATGTACCGGAGCAGAAGGATATGGCTATTGTAAGGCGACTGCTGATGCAGCTTCTGAGATACTTGGAATCCCTGCAGATAGCGTGCTGGTTGCATCTACAGGCGTGATTGGAATGCAGATTCCGATTGACAGAATTGTAAATGGTGTAAAGGCTATGGCTCCGAAGCTTGACGGTTCTTTAGAGGCCGGAACAGAGGCAGCCAAGGCTATCATGACTACAGATACCGTAAAAAAAGAGGTTGCTGTACAGATCGAAATTGGTGGAAAAACAGTAACAGTTGGCGGTATGTGCAAGGGATCCGGAATGATCCATCCTAATATGTGTACCATGCTTGGATTTGTCACAACAGATGCTGCAATTTCCAAGGAAATGCTTCAAAAAGCACTAAGTGCAAATATTAAAGATACCTTTAATATGGTTTCTGTAGATGGCGATACTTCCACAAATGACACTGTTTTGCTCCTTGCAAACGGCATGGCAGGCAACCCTGAGATCACAGAAGAGGGTGCTGATTTTGATAAATTTATGGAGGCTTTGAATTATATTAATACCTGTTTATCAAAGAAAATTGCAGGTGACGGAGAGGGTGCGACTGCACTTTTTGAAGTGAAAATTGTGGGCGCTAAGACAAAAGAAGATGCAGTTACGCTTAGCAAATCCGTAGTAACTTCTTCTCTTACAAAGGCTGCAATTTATGGTCACGATGCAAACTGGGGTCGGATTTTATGCGCTATGGGATATTCTGGAGTACAGTTTGATCCGGAAAAAGTTGACCTGTATTTTGAGAGCCGCGCAGGAAAATTAAAGATTATTGAGAACGGTGTTTCAACAGGATATGATGAAGCAGAGGCAACCAGAATCCTGTCTGAGGATGAGGTAACAGCTATTGCAGATGTGAAGATGGGTGACGCAAAAGCAACTGCATGGGGCTGTGATCTTACTTATGATTATGTGAAAATTAATGCAGATTATCGTTCTTGATATTAAAGCTTGAGAGTGTGTAAATTAGATGCCAGAGGAAGACTGAAAGGCATGCAGTTGTAGGACTTTTGTAACATAAAGATATAGGAAAGAAAGGTTAAGAGAAAAAATGGTAAATCAGAAATATCTTGATAAGGCAGAGGTACTGATTGAGGCGCTTCCTTACATACAGCGTTTTAACCGTAAAATTGTTGTAATAAAGTATGGCGGAAGTGCTATGCTGGATGAAAAATTGAAGGCGAATGTAATTAAGGATGCAGTTCTCCTGAAACTGGTTGGATTTAAGCCAATTATCGTACATGGTGGCGGCAAGGAAATCAGCAAATGGGTTGGAAAAGTAGGCATGGAGGCTAAGTTTATCAATGGTCTTCGGGTAACAGATTCCCAGACAATGGAAATAGCAGAAATGGTCCTTGCCAAAGTAAACAAAGAACTTGTTTCCCATGTGGAATCTCTTGGCGTACAGGCTGTTGGTATCAGTGGAAAAGACGGTGGATTGCTGAAATGTAAGAAGAAATATTCCAATGGAGAGGATATTGGATTTGTAGGGGATATTACAGAAGTAAACCCGAAAATTCTTTATGATCTGCTGGAAAAAGATTTTCTTCCGATTGTTTTTCCAATCGGATTTGATGATAATTATGACAGCTATAACATTAATGCAGATGATGCAGCCTGCGCAATTGCAGAGGCTGTACATGCAGAGAAGCTTGCATTTCTTTCTGATATTGAGGGAGTTTATAGGGATAAAGATGATCCGTCATCTCTGATTTCTGAGCTTCATATTCAGGATGCCAGAAAACTGATCGAGGATGGATATGTTGGCGGCGGAATGATTCCGAAGCTGAATAACTGTATTGAAGCAATTGAGCATGGTGTTAACCGGGTTCATATTCTTGATGGAAGAATTCCTCATAGTTTACTGTTGGAAATCTTTACAAACAAAGGTATCGGAACTGCTATTTTAAGAGAGGATGGAGAGAAATATTACCATGAACATGAATAATCAGATGGAAGAAGCGGAGTCCAGTATTCTTCATACATATAATCGTTTTCCTGTTGTTTTTGAACGGGGAGAGGGTGTGCACCTTTTTGATTCTGAAGGCTCCAAATATCTGGATTTTGCAGCAGGAATTGCTGTAAATTCGCTTGGATATCATTATCCTGGATATGATGAAGCACTGAAAGAACAGATTGATAAGCTGACTCATATTTCTAATTTGTATTACAATGAGCCAATTATCGAAGCTGGCGCAAAGCTGGTAAATGCAAGCCGCATGGACAAGGCTTTCTTTACAAACAGTGGTACAGAGGCTATTGAAGGTGCATTAAAGGCTGCGAAAAAGTATGCTTATGAACGTGACGGACATGCAGATCATGAGATCATTGCCATGAATCATTCTTTCCATGGCAGATCTATTGGAGCACTTTCTGTCACTGGAAATGCACATTACCGTGAGCCTTTTGAGCCGCTCATGGGTGGTGTGAAATTTGCTGATTTCAATGATCTTGAGAGTGTAAAAGCCCAGGTTACAGATAAAACATGTGCAATTATTATGGAGACTGTACAGGGAGAAGGCGGTATTTATCCAGCGGAAAGAGAGTTTCTGGAGGGCGTTCGCGCACTGTGTGATGAGAAAGATATTCTCCTTATTCTGGATGAAATCCAGTGCGGAATGGGACGTTCCGGATATTATTTTGCATGGCAGGCATACGGTGTACAGCCGGATATTATGACCTGTGCAAAAGCGCTTGGATGCGGTGTTCCTGTTGGTGCATTTGTGTTGAGTAAGAAGGTTGCACAGGCTTCTTTGAAGCCGGGAGACCATGGTACAACCTATGGCGGAAATCCGTTTGTATGTGCGGCTGTAAGCAAGGTTTTTGACATTTATGAGAAGGATATGATCCTTACTCATGTACAGGAATTAACCCCATATCTTGAAAAAAAACTGGATGAACTTGTGGAAAAACATGAGTGTGCTGCAGCAAGAAGAGGTATGGGATTCATGCAGGGAATCGTCATTGCAGGACGACCTGTAGGAGAGATTGTTAAGAAGGCTCTGGAGAAGAAACTGCTGGTTATTTCTGCAGGAAGCGACGTGCTTCGTATTGTGCCTCCGCTTGTGATTACCAAGGCGGATATCGATGAAATGGCGGAGATTTTGGATGAATGTCTGGCGTAAATCAGGGCTGGAGTTTTGGTGAAAAAACAGGTGAAAATTAAAAAAGATTCACTAAAAAAGCATTGTAGGTTGATTTTAAGCTATAAATGAGAATAAAATGACAGAAAAAAGGTACTTTGAAATGGTTTTCAGGTACCTTTTTTCTATTGCTCAAGATTCTGTTTTAAAAAATTATTCCGGCAATCGCCCATAAATCCTGACATACATCTTGTCAAAAGTTGGGGGATGGAACTTTTTACACTGTATAGAGTACAGCTGCTTAAAAGCTTTTTGTGAATTTACTCTTCTGCGAAGTCGAATTCGTCTTTAAATTTCTCTTTGAAAATGTCAAAAACAGCGGTGAGAATGTCATCGTCATCAACGAAAACATAGCTCTCGTTTTCTTCATTTCCGTCGTCCTCAACCTGAAGAATCAGTACTTCTTCATCTTCGTTCTCGTCCTCACCTTCCACGTCCTCTACAGGTGGGAGAAGAACTGCGTAGCGCTTTCCTTCATACTCAACAAGGTCCAGGAACTCAAAATCCATGTCTTCCCCGTTTTCGTCGGTGAGGGTGATGATCTCGATTTCCTCTTCTGCTGGGGTACCAATGTTCTTTTCGTCTGCCATTGTGATTCTCCTTTCAAGTTGACATGCCAGCCCGGCTGTCATATTTGTTGAAAATATTATATCAATTGTGAGAGCTGTTGAATAGATGGAAAATATAGAAAATTTCGAAAATATTTTTGCATAATGTCAGAAGAAAGACTGGAAAAGCGGTTTTCAGTAGAGATATAACAGGATTGCAAGGTTGTTTTGGGAAAATATAAAAAACCTGTTGACAAGTAAAGTTGTCAATGATATTATGCAAATACAAGGAATGACAAATAAACTTGTCATAATGACAATGAAATAAGTCATTTCAAAAAAATGAATACACTACGAATGAGAAAGGAGCCTTTGAAATGGCGCTGGAGAATCGATTGAAGGAATATCGTGCCAGGCTTGGAATCAATCAGGCGGACATGGGGAAACTAGCTGGTGTGTCCAGACAGACGATCAGCCTGATTGAGAGGGGAGACTATTCACCTTCAGTGACGCTGGCTTTGAAGCTGGCGAAGATCTGTCAGGTGACAGTGGAAGATATTTTTACTTATACGGAGGATGGAGAAGATGAATAAGGGAAAATCTAAGAAGAAAATGAATTCCTATTTAAAAATGGTACTGATTATGCTGGCTGGTGGTGTTGTTGGAGGAATTTTTGGCTTTGTTACATCATACACTGGGGAGAATTCTATAGCAGCTATTGGGCATGGGATGAATGCATTTCTTTTGGCTGTACGTGATCATACAGTGCTGCTGGAATGTATCTGCGGTGCGATCTGTATTATGATCTGTGAGATCCATTTTGGAAAGATGAAGAGAATGGGAAGCCAGATACAGGATGCAGAGGATGAAGAATATCATGAATTGCAGTATCATATTGAAGTGTCCTCCAGCTGGGGGATGATTGCGAGTACAGTGGGAACTGTTCTTATGATGCTGCTTATTTCACCAGGATACTCTATGAAATATATTGAGAGCCAGAGTGACGGTGAGATATGGATGTTCTTAGCAGGACTGGTTGTGTTTGTGGGAATGGTTGGATATTTTGGTATGTGGCAGATTCGCTATATAAAGCTGGTTCAGAGAATTTATCCGGATAAGAAAGGTGATCCTACTTCTATAAACTTTCAGGAGCAGTGGCTTGCAAGCTGTGACGAAGCAGAGAAGGAAGAAATTTACGAAGCAAGCTATAAGACTTATCTGCTGACTGGAAAGGTACTTCCTTTTTGCACATTGGTAGCCATGCTGCTTCATATGGTATGGAATACGGGCGTTCTTGCTATTATCATTCCTGCTTTTCTCTGGATCTTATCGGCGTCTAATTACTGCCGGTGCTGCGTTACGAAAAAAAGCGAAAAACTTGCGAAGTGAATGAATCTTTGAAAAATACATATAATACTATTATGGAGGTGCCTGCTGCAAGTGCACCTCCTTTTCTTCCCGGGAAAGGGAGTATCCTTTTGGAGGCTGTCAGAACATCGATTGGCTTAGAGCGTGTTTGAAAAATCATTCCTGCAATCTGCACGCCCCACTTTGCGGTATATTTCACTCGAATTCGGTTGCCGTAGCCCGCTACGGCGCCCTCATCCGGGCGAAATCTCCCACAAATTGTGACGCACATCTTGCAGAAAGCCTTTTTCAAACACGCTCTAGAGAAAGAATCTGGAAGTATAGGATAGTTTATGGAGGTATTGTATGTGGGGATTTCTTGTAGCGTTGATATCTGGTGCATTGATGAGTATTCAGGGCGTTTTTAACACAGAGATGACTAAGCAGACCAGCTTGTGGGTATCCACCGGCTGGGTACAGTTTTCTGCGTTTCTGGTCTGCGTGTTGGCGTGGATTTTTACCGGGAGGGACAGTGTTGGCGCGTTGTGGCAGGTGGAGAATAAATATACTTTACTTGGCGGTATTATCGGAGCATTTATTACAATAACTGTCATTCAAAGCATGGGAAGTTTAGGTCCTGCAAAGGCTGCTATGCTGATTGTAATTTCCCAGCTGGCAGTTGCCTATATAATTGAATTATTTGGTCTGTTTGGTGTAGAAAAAGTGGATTTTCAGTGGCGAAAACTGATCGGCATGGCTGTGGCGATTGTAGGAATTGTCATATTTAAATGGGAGAAATAAGGCAAATAGATAAAAGACTGATAAAATTTAGAAATGGTATTGTAAAAAATGTAAAGTTTCGTTAAAATAGATTAGGTAAAGCATGAGTGGAGGGGAACCTGCGCATAAAGCGAAAGGGGAACCTGCATGGGAAGAAAAATAAAATACAGATGTGGAATCTGGACAGTTTTGTTCTTTCTCTGGACGGCGTCTGCAATGACAGGTTGCGCACGTCGGGAAGAGGTTTTTCTGGAAGAGATGGATTCAGATGAAGAGAACTCGAATAGAAAAGCAGGAGAAGAGAGCACTGCGTATGAGAATAACGTGGCGGCAGGGGAAAATCCCGAAAAACAGTCTGTTGTTTCAGATGCTGGATCAGAGGGGAATACAGAAAATTCAGCTTTGGATTTGCCACTAGAAACGCCAATTCCACAGAAAATATTCGTTGATGTATGCGGAGCCGTTGTAAATCCAGGCGTTTACGAGCTGGATGAAGGAGCACGTATTTTCCAGGCTGTTGATGCAGCAGGAGGATATTTGCCAGAGGCAGCCATAAATTATCTGAACAGAGCCAGAAGCATTGGAGATGGGCAGCAGATTTATGTGCCTACTGAGAAAGAAGTGGCTGAGAACTTGGAACTTGCTATGGCGAAAGTGCCAGAGGCATTGAATGATGGTGACAAGTCTGGAAGTTCAGGTTTGGAAGAAATTCAAGGCAGCCCAGCGGAAAATCCATCGGGAACTGTTGGAAGAGATACAGAAAGTTCAGGAGATGGCGCAGGCGATGATCCGCGAATTAATCTGAATACTGCAGATGTCGGACAGCTTTCCACTTTAAGCGGAATCGGGCAGTCAAAGGCAGAAGCCATTATTGCATACAGAGAAGAGCATGGAGACTTTGCTTCTATTGAAGAGATTATGAATGTAGAAGGTATCAAAGAGGGTACCTTTTCAAAGATAAAAGACAAGATATCAACTGGATAAGGGAGATTCTTAAATGAGCAGGAAAGTTTTGGTAGTAGATGATGAGAAACTGATAGTAAAGGGTATCCGTTTCAGTCTGGAACAGGATGGAATGGATGTGGATTGTGCCTACGATGGCGAAGAAGCCCTGGAGATGGCCAAAGAGAAGAAATATGACATTATTCTCCTGGATCTTATGCTTCCCAAGATGGATGGCTTTGAAGTATGCCAGCAGATCAGGGAATTTTCAAATGTTCCTATTGTAATGCTTACAGCGAAAGGTGAGGATATGGATAAGATCCTCGGCCTTGAGTATGGCGCGGACGACTATATCACCAAACCATTTAATATTCTTGAGGTAAAGGCAAGAATCAAGGCCATTATGCGCCGTGCAGGCAGCAATCAGGAAGAAAAAGACAAGGCGAAGACAATAGAGGCTGGTGACCTGAAGATGGATTGTGAGAGCCGCCGCGTGTTTATTTCTGGTAAGGAAATCAATCTGACTGCCAAAGAATTTGATGTGCTGGAACTTCTGGTGTTTAATCCCAATAAAGTGTACAGCCGTGAGAACCTGCTGAATATTGTATGGGGATATGAATATCCTGGTGATGTTCGTACAGTGGATGTACATATCCGTCGTTTACGTGAAAAAATTGAGGCGAATCCCAGTGAGCCCAAATATGTACACACCAAATGGGGTGTGGGATATTATTTCCAGGCATAAGCCATGCCAGAGAAAAAGAAACCAAGCTTTTTAAAAAGTCTGCGTTTTCGTATTCTGATCATTCTGGTCATTCTGGGAATCGTACCAAGTGTCATTGTTGCTCATGTGATGGTGGCAGCCTATGAGAGCAAGGCTGTGGCTGTCCGTAAGCAGACTGTTGAGAAGCAGTGTGACATTCTGTGTAACCTGTTAATTAAAGAGAATTATATGAATGACTCCAGCTCGCAGAATGTAAACAGCAAGCTGGAGTTGTTGTCTAATGTGTATGACGGCAGAATTCTGTTAGTTGACAGGGATTACAGGATTATCAAGGATACCTATGGCGTAGATGAGGGAAAAACTTTGATCTCCACTATGGTGATCAAATGCTTCAAAGGTGAGGAAGCCAGCCGCTATAATAGTAAGACACAGAAGATTGAGATGGCTCTCCCTGTGAAAAGCCCGGAGGTGAAGCAGCTTCAGGGTGCTATGCTGATCAGCTTTTCCTCCAATGAAATTGCAGAGAATATTCTGGAGCTGGAACAGAAGAGTCTTCTGATCACAGGAATCATTATTGTGCTGGCGGTCCTTCTTGGATATGTGCTTTCTACGGTTCTTGTAAAGCCGTTTGCCAGAGTTACCAAGTCCATTGAGGATTTGACAGATGGATACCAGAATGAGGAGATTTCTGTCCCGGATTATACAGAGACAGCACTTATTACGGATGCGTTCAACAAAATGCTTTCCAGAATGAAGATTCTGGATGAGTCCAGAAATGAGTTTGTTTCCAATGTGTCCCATGAGCTGAAGACACCGCTTACCTCCATGAAGGTACTTGCCGATTCACTGGTGGGCCAGGAAGGGGTGCCGGAGGAGCTGTATCAGGAGTTTATGGGCGATATCACTGCAGAGATTGATCGGGAGAATAAGATCATCACAGACCTGCTTTCTCTTGTAAAAATGGATAAGAAAGCAGCTGATCTGAATGTGGAGCACCTGAATATCAATCAGCTTCTGGAGGATATCCTGAAGAGACTCCGTCCAATTGCAGATAAGAGGCACATTGATCTGATCCTGGACAGTTTCCGCCCTGTTGAAGCAGATGTGGATGAGGTAAAGTTTACTCTTGCCGTGAGCAATCTGGTTGAGAATGGTATTAAATACAATGTGGATGATGGCTGGGTTCGTGTAACCCTTGACGCTGACCATAAATATTTCTATGTGAAGGTTGCAGATTCCGGAATGGGCATTCCGGAGGAGTCCATCGGAAGAATTTTTGAACGTTTTTACCGTGTGGACAAATCCCATTCCAAAGAAATTGGCGGCACAGGTCTTGGACTTGCGATTACCAGAAGTGCTGTGACCATGCATCATGGAACTATTCAGGTGGCAAGTAAGGAAGGCGAGGGAACTACCTTTACTGTTCGCATTCCTTTATCATATATTCCGTAGGAGGTGCCAGATGAAGAAATTGTTGAGTACAGCGATGGCTCTGGTTCTGATCATTGGCCTTCTTACCGGATGTTCGGTGGAAAGCCAGGGAGAGAAGACTGAAAGTGTCAGCAATCAGTACTATCTATATTACTTGAACAAAGATGAAACGAAAGTAACAAAGACAAGATATTATCCGGAGCAGGAAAGTGCAGAATTTATGCTCCAGGATTTAATGGGAATCCTGAATGGACAGGAGAGCAGCGGAGAGAACCTGCCTTTGCTTCCAGCAGGAGTTCAGCTGGTGACTTACCGCTTAAATGAATCCCTTCTGGAATTGGAGTTTAATGCTGATTACAGTAATATTTCCCGAACCAGGGAGATTCTGGTGCGCGCAGGTGTGGCAAGAACTTTTCTTCAGATTCCAGGAATCACCGGCATAAAGATTTTTATAGGAAATCAGGAGCTTACCGATTCCAAGGGACAGGCTGTAGGCTTGCTTGACGGCAACACTTTTGTAGAAATGTGGGGCTCTGATAAAGATGCGTATCGGTATGATACTTTTACTCTGTATTTTACAGACAAGACAGGAGAGCATCTTGTGGCAGAACAGAGAAATGTATATTATAAGAGAATTCTGCCAAGAGAGAGAGTAATACTGGAACAGCTTGCCAAAGGACCGATGGTGAAAGGGCATTATCCAACAATTCCGCAGAATACGGATATTCTGGGAATAGAGGTGTCTGATAATGTGTGCTATGTGGATTTTAGTTCCGCTTTTTCAGATTCAGGAATTGATATCCCGGTGAACACCATGATCTATTCCGTGGTAAATTCTCTTCTGGATACGACATCTGCTGATAAAGTGCAGATTTCAATCGAAGGTGATACAGAGGCTAAGTTAAGTGATGGAACATCTTTGTACAGTCTTTTCAGTAAAAATACAGATCTGATCCTGAAAGAGAATTAGAGCGTGTTTGAAAAAATCAATCAATAACGCTTATAAAATGAAATACTAAAGGAGTTTATAAATGACGAAAAGACCGCTTTGCATGGTGTGTCTGGTCTTGATGCTCCTTATGTGTGTGGCCGACCGGGCAGGATTTCCACTGATCAGAGGAAATCCTGTTCCGGAAAATGTGGACTCCTGGATCCGGGAACATCCCAAGGTCACAATCTGCGGAGAAGTGACACAGACCACAGAAAATGAATTTTCACAATCTGTTTATCTTAGCAATACATATCTGATTTATCAACCAAAGAAGAATCAATCAAAGGAAAATCAACCGAAGAAAATATCTATTGAAAATGTAAAAGTATTTTTAAAGAAAAAAGAAGATGTTCCGGCAGGAACTGTTGTTTTGGTGTCTGGAAATCTGGAGAGAGTAGGCGAGATGCGTAATCCAGGAGAATTTGATGCCAGACAGTACTATGCTAGTCAGCATATTTTCTATTTTATGAAAAAGGCGGAATTGTTAAAAAAATCGGAAAATTATTCTGCTTATCGACAAGGTATGAATGATTTAAGGGAATATCTCTGTAAAGTTTTGGAACGAATTGGTGGAAAAGAAGCCGGGATTTTTCAGGCAATTGTTCTCGGGGATAAAAGCAGTCTGGATGAGGAAGTAAAGCTTCGCTACCAGATGGCTGGTATTGTGCATGTTCTGGCAATTTCGGGGCTGCATATCAGTGTGATTGGGATGGGAATTTATAATCTTCTGATGAAGACTGGAATGGGAATCTGGCCGTCTGGGATAATTGCCCTGCTGATTTTGCTTCAATACGGTGTGATGACTGGTGGAAGTGTGTCTACTATGCGTGCAGTCTGTATGTTTTTGATATCTGTAGGGGCGAAAATAACCGGAAGGATTTATGATCTGCCAACGGCGCTGGCTGTTTCGGCTATGTTAATTCTTGGAGATTCAGGAGCATATTTATATAACAGTGGGTTCCTTTTGTCATTTAGCGCGGTAGCAGGAGCTGGCGTAGTGGTTCCTGCATTAACAAAGAGTATGGATTTATCCCGTATTGAAAAAGGGGAAAATGTGCGGAGAAAAAAGAGTGCATGGAAAAGACCTGCTGGAAAAAAGTTTAAAAATATTTGCTGTATGATTTTAGGAAAACATACAGGGCAAATATATGAAAAATTTGCCGGAGGTTTTTGCAAAGCAAATCTGGCTTTAGGCGCATCTATAGGAATACAGCTGACCATGCTTCCTGTTTCCTTATATTTTTTCGGAGAAGTTTCACTGGTTGGAATTTTTTTAAATTTGCTGGTGCTTCCTACAGTAGGAGTTGTTCTGGGAAGCGGAGTTATTGGATTGCTTGCTGGGTGTGTAAGCTTTTCCGTTGGGCGTGTTGTGATTTTGCCTGGAAAGGTTCTTGCTGGAATTTATGAAGAGTTATGTAAACTATCTGGGAATCTGCCTTTTGGCATCTGGATCACAGGACAACCAAAGCTGTGGCAGGTGGCTGTATATTATATTTTGTTTGCAGGAGCAGTCTGGATACTTACACAGAAAGGGAAGAGGGAGAGAAAAATAATTGCTTTCGTAGTTGTATGCCTGGCCATGTCTATTCTTATATGGCGTGAGCCGGAACCATTTTCTGTCAGCTGTCTGGATGTGGGACAGGGCGACGGGCTTGTGCTGCGGACGCCGGAAGGGAATTGCTTTCTGGTGGATGGTGGAAGCACAAACAAATCAGGTGTGGGACAATATCAGGTTTTACCGTATCTGAAAAATCAGGGGATTTCTCAGATTGATGGAATTTTTATATCTCATACAGATCAGGATCATATCAGTGGTGTACAGGAAATATTGGAGATGGCTGTAAAAAAACTGAATTCAGTAAAATTGGGATGCTTGTATCTGCCTGAGTGGGAAAATCCTCCTGCTGCATGGGAAAAACTGAAACAGACAGCAAAAGCGGCCGGAATTCCAGTGAGAACCCTGAAGGAAGGAGACTGCCTGAATGCAGGTAAATTGCAATTGCAGATAATTGCTCCTGCTGTCAGCGCTTCTGGCGCAGACGTAAATGAAGATGGTATGGTGATTAAAGTAAAATATGAGGAGTTTCTTGGCCTTTTGACAGGTGATATCGGGGAAGAAACGGAAAAGAAATTGCTGGAATTGGGAATGTTGGAAGATGTGGACTTTTTGAAGGTGGGACACCATGGCTCCCATTACTCTACCTGTCAACAGTTTCTTGATACAGTGCGCCCGGAATATGCTGTGATTTCCTGCTCTTCTACCAATACCTATGGCCACCCGTCACCGGAAATTACGAAACGCCTGGAAGAAACCGGGTGCCAGACCAGTTTTACTATGGAGAGCGGTGCTGTGAAAGTTTGCTGGGAGAAAGAGGGGATAAGGATTAAGAAATTTTTGGAAAAGGGAAATAGTATGTAGAGCGAAAAAGGCACTTTTATAAAGACACAATTTGTGGTATGGTTTAGTAGAATGTCGGGTACAGCTCTATCACCCTGGCTGAAAGAGTCTGGGGGGCTACTGGTCAGATCGTGAATAGTAACCTTTGGGGAATGTCCTGACCGACAAGAAGATGACAGGAGCGTATATTTTGAAGAATATCCAGGAAGATATAAAGACGGGCAATTTTAAACAGGCGTATTTGCTGTATGGTGAGGAAGCTTACCTGAAACAGCAGTATAAACATAAACTGGTGCAGGCGCTGAATCCAGAAGATGACACCATGAATTTTAATCATTATGAGGGTCGGAACATTGATGTGAAGGAACTGATCGACCTTTGTGAGACCATGCCTTTTTTTGCAGACCGTAGGGTGGTTTTGTTGGAAGATACCGGCTTTTTTAAGAATAAATGTGATGAACTGGCTGATTATATGAAAGAACTGCCAGACTATCTTTGCCTTATTTTTGTAGAAAATGAGGTGGATAAAAGAAACCGTATGTATAAAGCCGTAAAGGCAGCAGGTAGAATCGGAGAATTTGTGCAGCAGGATGAGAAAACGCTAATGCGCTGGGCTGCCGGGCTTCTGAAAAAAGAAGGCAAGATGATCACCCAGCGGGATATGGAACTCCTTCTTACCATGACTGGCGTGGATATGGGAAACCTGCGGATGGAACTGGAAAAGATAATTTCCTATACCGGTGACCGGGATGTGGTAACGGGAGAGGACATTCAGCAGGTTTGTACCACTCAGACCCAGAATAAGATTTTTGATATGGTCCGGGCAGTAACGGAGAAAAATCAGAAGAGAGCACTGGATCTGTATTATGATCTTCTCACGCTGAAGGAGCCCCCGATGAGAATCCTTTTTCTTTTGGCGAAACAGTTTCGCCAGCTGCTTCTGGTAAAAGAATATGCAGAAGAAGGAATCCCTCAGCCGGTGATGGCATCAAGACTGGGAGTGCCGTCTTTTGTGGTGAAAAATATTGCAGTCTGTGCAAGATCCTATAGAATCAGTGAACTTCGTCAGGCAGTGACGGATTTTGTGGATGCAGAGGAAGCTGTGAAGACAGGCAGATTGCAGGATGTGCTTAGTGTGGAATTACTGATCGTGAAGTATAGTTCAGCCAGAAGATGACGTTTTGGTGCAGGCTATGATGTTTGCAAAAATAGGCAGTGGGCTGAACAGGAATGCAAAAAAATACAGAAAAAAGGCAGTCGATGACGGTTCGACTGCCTTAATTTTCACTTATAAGCTTATAACTAAAAATTCAGATATCTATTAGCCAATGCTGTTAACGGCTTTGGATAAACGGGAAACTTTTCTTGCGCAGTTGTTTTTGTGATAAACACCTTTGGAAGTTGCTTTGCTGATTGTAGAGATAGCCTCTTTTAATGCAACCTCTGCTGCTGCCTTATCGTTGTTTGCTACTGCCGCGTCAACTTTTCTGATGGAAGTCTTAACAGCAGAACGGATGGATTTGTTTCTCGCAGCTTTTGTTCTGTTAACTAAAATTCTCTTTTTTGCAGATTTGATGTTAGCCAATTCGTACACCTCCAATTCGTGAATGATGATTAATTTTTTGCATCATAAGAACAGACACGGGCGTTCCTATGAACATGCTTATATAGTTTATAATAATTACCTTGGATTGTCAATACATATTTTTACAAAAATGCTTGACATACATATTTTTACAAAAATGCTTGACATACATATTTTTGCAAAAAAGTGGGGAGATTATATAAAAATCGAAAGGTGTGGCTGTGAAAGGTATGAATTGCAATGAGAAATACATTTTGCACATAGAAAACAGCAGGGCGGAGCCGGTGATATGGGAGAATTTGGGAAAGTATGGAGGAACTGATATGCTGGGAACTTATAAGATCAGAACCGATTTGGCGGTAGAGGCAAGAGAACGCTTTACAGAGGACAATGTAGAAGTGCGCGGGGTGGAGGTTCAGGAAGATTATAATGAGGAAAAAGACATTCGAACCACTGTGGTGAAAATAACCACGGAAAATGGTGCCAGGGCGATGGGGAGACCTCAGGGGACATATATTACAATTGAATCGGAAGGGCTTTCAGCGCCAGATGAGGACTATCACAGGGAAGTGTCTGAAGAACTTTCCAGACATTTACGCCAGCTGATCGGTCTGGAAAAGGAAAAGTCCGTGCTTATTGTTGGGCTTGGAAATCCGGGTATTACGGCGGATTCATTGGGACCGGAAGTAATTGGGAATCTTCATATGACACGCCATCTGATCCGCGAGTATGGACTGAAAAGTACAGAAAAGCAGATTCTTCATGCAATCAGCGGAATTGTTCCAGGAGTAATGGGGCAGACTGGAATGGAAACTTCGGAAATCGTGGAGGGCGTGGTGGAAATAACACGGCCAGATGTAGTGATCGCTGTGGATGCTCTTGCCGCAAGAAATACCAGGCGCCTTAATCGGACCATTCAAATCACGGATACAGGAATTACTCCGGGATCAGGGGTGGGAAACCACAGAAATGGTCTTACAGAAGAAAATCTGAATGTAAAAGTGATTGGGATCGGAGTGCCTACGGTGGTGGATGCGGCGACTATTGTTCATGATTCTATGGCTCATTTGCTTGAGACACTGGACGAGGCCGAACAGAAAGAATTTTTGGAAGAAATGATTTCCCCACATCTTCATGGAATGTTTGTGACGCCGAAAGATGTGGACGAGACCATAAAATATCTGAGTTTTACGATTTCAGAAGGATTAAATATGACTTTTGCAGAGATCTATTAGAGCGTGTTTGAAAAAGGCTTTCTGCAAGATGTGCGTCACAATTTGTGGGAGATTTTGCCTAGATGAGGGCATCGTAGCGGGCTACGGCAATCGAATTCGGGTGAAATCTCCAGCAAAGTGGGCGTGCAGATTGCGGGAATGATTTTTCAAACACGCTCTGGCGCATGAAGCTGATGTAAAGGTGGTGAGCTGTGGAAAAATACTGAAAATATGGAAAGTTAGCCTAAAAAAAGAAACATACGGAGGAAAAATCTGTCATAGGATAACCTTAAAGAGGTGATTTCGTGACAAAAGTCCAGAAGGTTTTCTGCGTGTTTCTTTGTCTGTGTTTTTTTGCGGTTCTGGCTATGCTGCCAGGACCTTTTTCCATGCGGGAAATTGTGCATAATGTGTACAGGCAGTTTCCGTTCTATTATTTTACAGAGGAAAAAGCACAGGAAACCTGGATGGAAATGGATGGGGAAACTCTGGCTGAGATTGGGAAGAGAAATGGAGCATATTTAGAAGAAGTTGCAGAGAATGAGCGTAATTTGCGAGAGGAAAATGCAAAGAAATCCAAGGAAGCCAATCTGGAAAAAAACAGCAGTGTTTCTGAGGAAAGTAAAAAAATAAATAATACAGATAAAATAGAAAATAAAGATAACTCTGAGATGTCAGAAATCATAGAAAATAGTGAAAATCACTTAAATTCAGAAACTCAGCCTGCAAATACCCTTCCTCAGTCTAACATCGTTCTCCCGCATCCAATTCTGGATCTGTCCAGAGACAAGCTGTCGGATTACGATTATCTAATGAACAATTTTTACATTGTAGATGAGAACACAGATGCATCTGCCGTAAAAATAAATGCTGCTGAATTTCTGGCAGAGGATTTTTCCTTGAGTCATGGACCGTTGGAGCCGCAGATTCTAATTTATCACAGTCACTCCCAGGAAACGTTTTCCGATTCCAGGGAAGGAGAAGAGGAAGATACGATTGTGGGTGTTGGAAATTATCTGACCAGTTTGCTGTCAGAAAAATATGGTTATCAGGTGATCCATATAAAAGAAGCTTTTGATATGATGAGCGGAGAACTGGATCGGAATAAGGCCTATAATTATGCTTGTGATTACGTAGAAAAGGTTTTGGAAGAAAATCCGTCTGTGGAGGTGGTTATTGATCTGCACAGAGATGGCATCGATGAAGACAGACGGCTGGTAACTGAAATAAACGGAAAAGATACTGCGCAGATTCTTTTTTATAATGGCCTTAGCTACACGAATGCCCAGGGGAAGGTTTCTTATTTGCCCAATCCTTACATACAGGACAATCTTGCTTTTTCTTTTCAGCTGGAATATCAGGCGGCGTTGTATTATCCTGATTTTTACAGAGGGATTTACCTGGCGGGCTTGCGCTACAATCTTCATTTACGAAAAAGAGCCCTGCTTCTGGAAGCCGGTGCCCAGACAAATACGGTGCAGGAAGTAAAAAACGCCATGGAACCCTTTGCAGACATTTTGAACAGAGTGTTAAAGGGCTGCGGAACAGGATAAAAATAATATAATTTATCCCGTCAAGAACGTTACTGTGAACGGAGTGAACAGGAACCATATAAAAGGAAGTGACAAACAGATTTAATCTGTGCTATAATCTCTTGATAGAATAAACAGTATAGCATAACCAGAGGAGGAATGTCTGGAATGACAGACCAGAGTAAAATTCGAAATTTTTGTATTATTGCACATATTGACCACGGTAAATCTACACTGGCCGACAGAATTATAGAGATGACAGGACTTTTGACTGAGAGGGAAATGCAGGCCCAGGTTCTGGATAATATGGAACTGGAGAGAGAACGTGGAATTACCATCAAATCCCAGGCTGTCCGCACGGTATATCATGGAAAAGATGGAGAAGAGTATATTTTCAATCTGATCGATACACCTGGACATGTGGATTTTAACTATGAAGTTTCACGAAGCCTTGCAGCCTGCGACGGTGCCATCCTTGTAGTTGACGCTGCACAGGGAATTGAAGCGCAGACGCTGGCAAATGTTTATATGGCACTGGATCATGATCTTGAGGTTATTCCAGTAATCAATAAGGTTGATCTTCCAAGTGCAGAGCCAGAGCGTGTTATCAATGAAATTGAGGATGTGATTGGACTTGAAGCCCAGGACGCACCGCAGATTTCTGCAAAAACAGGTCTGAATGTAGATCAGGTTCTGGAGCAGGTAGTGGCTAAGATCCCGGCACCTGCAGGAAATCCGGATGCACCGCTGAAGGCGCTTATTTTTGACTCCATTTATGATTCTTATAAGGGTGCCATTGTTTTCTGCCGAATGGTAGATGGAAAAGTCCGCAAAGGCACAACCATCCGTATGATGGCCACTGGATTTGTGGCAGAAGTTGTGGAAGTTGGGTATTTTGGAGCTGGGCAGTTTATTCCATGTGAGGAACTGACAGCTGGAATGGTAGGTTATATTACCGCCAGCATTAAGAACGTAAGAGACACTCGTGTTGGTGATACTATTACGGACAATAACCGTCCATGTGAGGAGGCTTTGCCTGGATATAAGAAAGTAAATCCAATGGTTTACTGCGGCCTTTATCCGGCTGACGGAGCGAAATACGGGGATCTTCGTGATGCTTTGGAGAAACTGCAGTTAAATGACGCCTCTTTATTCTATGAGCCGGAGACATCTGTTGCTCTTGGATTTGGTTTCCGCTGCGGATTTCTTGGATTGCTTCATCTGGAAATCATTCAGGAACGTCTGGAACGTGAATATGACCTGGATCTTGTTACTACAGCTCCAAGCGTTATTTACAAAGTACACAAGACAAACGGCGAAGTGATTGATCTGACAAATCCGACCAATCTTCCAGATCCATCTGAGATCGAATATATGGAAGAGCCAATCGTGAATGCTGAGATTATGGTAACTACAGAATTTATCGGTGCCATTATGGATCTTTGCCAGGAGCGCCGTGGTCAGTATCTTGGCATGGAATATATGGAAGAGACACGAGCTCTTCTGAAATATAAGCTTCCATTGAATGAGATTATTTACGATTTCTTTGATGCCTTGAAATCTCGTTCCAGAGGATATGCGTCTCTGGATTACGAACTTTGTGGTTATGAGAGAAGTGAGCTTGTGAAACTGGATATTCTGGTAAATAAAGAAGAAGTGGATGCCCTTTCTTTTATTGTGCATGCAGATACTTCTTATGAAAGAGGCCGCAAGATGTGCGAGAAGCTGAAAGATGAGATTCCGCGTCAGCTCTTTGAAATTCCGATCCAGGCCGCAATCGGAAGCAAAATCATTGCCAGAGAGACGGTTAAGGCTATGCGTAAAGATGTTCTTGCCAAGTGCTACGGCGGTGATATTTCTCGTAAGAAGAAACTTCTGGAAAAACAGAAGGAAGGTAAGAAGAGAATGCGCCAGGTTGGAAACGTAGAGATTCCGCAGAAAGCATTTATGAGCGTACTGAAACTGGATGAAAATTAATTGTTGTCAATCCTGTGGTGAAAAGCAATAAATAAAGGTGTCTGAGTGTGACTGATTGACATAAGATATATGCCAGCTGGCATCAGACGCGGAGGTATCCGATGAAAGCTAAGATACGTATTCTGACAAGAAGAATAAAGAGAAGTTATAAAAAAGACAGGGAACAGTGGATCAAGGGCGGGATTTTGACAGTGATCCTGCTGGTGATCGTAATTTTTGCAGGCAGCTGTGCATGTGGGAAGAAAACGGTGAAAGCACCAGACGCAGAGTCGCAGGGCGTAATGAAGATCACGCCGATTCCTACAGCAACACCTACGCCGGTACCTCGCCAGGTAAATAAAGATGCGGTAGCGCAAAGCGGAAGCGTGACTATGGTGAATGAGTATCTGGTTCAAAAAGAAGAGGGAAAGGCTGCAGGCAGCAGTAAGAGCGGCTCTTCAGAAGAGCAGACTGCTGCAGATTCGTCTGACAGCGGCAGTGATGCTACTGGAAATTCAACAGATGAAGAAACTGAGACCGGTAGTGGAGATTAATTTTACAGAAACAGCATTGTAAACAGAAGAAAATAAACAATGTGGAGAAAATCAGAATGGGAACAAAGAAGAATGGTTTGGAATTGTACCTTCACATCCCGTTTTGCATAAAGAAATGTGATTATTGTGACTTCCTGTCAGGTCCCTCTACCAGGGCCGGGCAGGAAGCTTATATTTATGCACTTTTACGGGAAATGGAGACGGTTTCAAAGAATCTGAAAAAACGTCCGGTAGATACAGTTTTCATTGGCGGGGGAACACCTTCTGTGCCGGAATGTGATGTAATGGAAAAGCTTTTACAGGGGCTGAGAGATTATTTTTTGTTTTCGGCGGATGCGGAGGTAACGATTGAAGCAAATCCTGGAACATTGACGCCTGAGAAACTTTCTATTTACAGAAAATACGGAATTAACCGGATCAGCATTGGCTTACAGTCGCCAAACAATAAGGAACTGGCTATGCTTGGAAGAATTCATAATTATGCACAGTTTCTGGAAAGCTTTCAGATGGCAAGAGCGGCTGGCTTTTCCAATATAAATGTGGATCTGATGTTTGCTATTCCGGGACAGAGTTATGACGGCTGGATAGAAAATCTTCAGACAGTGGCGGCACTTGGCCCGGAGCACATTTCAGCATATAGTCTTATTATTGAAGAGGGCACACCTTTTTTCAGAAAAAAGCTGGATTTGCCTGATGAAGATACGGAATACCGCATGTATGAAGATGTTGCTGCAGTTCTGAAAGAGTATGACTATCATCAGTATGAGATTTCCAACTATGCAAAAGCAGGGTATGAATGCAGACATAATGAAGGATACTGGCAGAGAAAGGATTATCTGGGGCTGGGGCTTGGAGCGGCTTCCTTATTGGGAATGGAGCGTTTTTCCAATACTGCTGATATGCAGGAATATCTGAAAAACAGCAGTGCACCAGAAAAAATTCGAAAAAACAGGGAACTTCTTACAAGAGAAGATGAGATGGCAGAGTTTATGTTTCTTGGACTTCGTATGACACAGGGCGTGTCCAAAAAGGAATTTCAGGAGTATTTCGGCACTGCAATAGAGAATATATATGGAGAAGTTCTGAAAAAATATAAGAAACAGGGACTGCTGTTGGAAGAAAGCGGCAGGATATTTTTGTCAAGAGAAGGCATTCATGTGAGTAATGCAGTGATGGCAGAGTTTCTGCTGTAGTTACTGTGAACGGAGTGAACAGTAACCTGCTGTAAGTTTTGTCGGAAAAGAATTTAGAAATGGTTGACGAACAAATGTTCTTGTGATATTCTTGAAGAACACATTAAGAAATGTCTGAGCCGGAGGATTCCGGATCAGATCAGGATACAGGGAGTTACAGCCGGTGCTTTCCGGTTAAGAAATGGAGGAACAGATGGCAGCAGAGAATAAGAAACAGTTTATCAGAATCAGAGGAGCCAATGAGAATAACCTGAAGAATCTCAGTGTGGATATTCCCAGAGATAAGTTTGTAGTTCTTACTGGCTTAAGCGGATCAGGAAAGTCTTCACTGGCATTTGATACGATCTATGCAGAAGGGCAGAGAAGATATATGGAATCTCTGTCTTCCTATGCCAGACAGTTCCTTGGCCAGATGGAGAAGCCTGATGTGGAGAGCATAGAGGGACTTCCACCGGCTATTTCTATTGACCAGAAGTCTACTAACCGCAATCCCAGATCCACAGTAGGGACGGTGACAGAAATTTATGATTATTTCCGTCTTTTATACGCCCGTGTTGGTATTCCACATTGTCCGAAATGCGGCAAGGTGATCGCCAAGCAGACAGTAGACCAGATGGTGGATCAGATCATGGAATTGCCGGAACGTACCAAGATTCAGCTTCTTGCTCCGGTAGTACGAGGACGCAAGGGTACCCATGCGAAATTACTGGATCAGGCCAGACGCAGCGGTTATGTGCGTGCGGAAATCGATGGAAATGTGTATGAACTTTCCGAGGAGATTACCCTGGACAAAAATATTAAACATACGATTGCCATTATTGTAGACCGTCTGATCGTGAAGCCTGGAATTGAGAAAAGACTTACAGATTCTCTTGAGACAGTATTGAATCTGGCTGATGGATTGGCTGTGGTGGATACTATGGATGGAAATTATATGAATTTCAGCCAGAGCTTTTCCTGTCCGGATTGTGGAGTCAGTATTGATGAGATCGAGCCAAGAAGTTTTTCATTTAACAATCCATTTGGGGCCTGCCCGGAGTGTCTTGGTCTTGGTTATAAGATGGAATTTGACCCGGATCTTATGATTCCGGATAAATCCCTGAGCATTTCTGAAGGGGCTATTGTAGTGATGGGCTGGCAGTCTTGCACAGATAAGAGCAGTTTTACCAATGCTATTCTGAATGCCCTTTGCAGGGAATACGGTTTTGATCTGGATACACCTTTTAAAGATTATCCCAAGAAGATACAGGATATTATTCTGTACGGAACAGGCGGACATTCTGTGAAGGTTTATTATAAGGGACAGCGCGGAGAGGGTGTTTATGATGTGGCTTTTCCAGGCCTTATAAGGAATGTGGAACAGCGCTATAAAGAGACTGGCTCTGAATCTATGAAACAGGAATACGAGAGCTTTATGCAGATCACTCCGTGTAAAGCATGTAAGGGACAGCGACTGAAGAAGGAGTCACTTGCGGTCACGGTAGCGGATAAGAATATTTATGAAATTACCAATATGTCCATTGATAAGCTGAAGAGATTTCTGGCAGAAATGCAGCTGTCTCCACAGCAGCAGCTTATTGGAAAGCAGATACTAAAGGAAATCAGAGCCAGAGTGGGGTTCCTGGCAGATGTAGGTCTGGAGTACCTTTCCCTGGCACGTGCCACCGGCACTCTGTCAGGCGGGGAGGCACAGAGAATCCGTCTTGCTACCCAGATCGGTTCCGGCCTTGTCGGGGTTGCCTATATTCTGGATGAGCCAAGTATTGGTCTGCATCAGAGGGATAATGATAAACTTCTTGGAGCTTTGATGCACCTAAGAGATCTGGGAAACAGTCTTATAGTGGTTGAACATGATGAGGATACTATGCGCGCAGCGGACTGTATTGTAGATATCGGACCCGGCGCAGGAGAACATGGTGGACAGCTTGTTGGAATGGGCACTGCTGAGGAACTTATGCAGAATCCGAAGTCCATTACAGGAGCATATCTCAGCGGAAAACTGAAAATCCCGGTTCCGGAAGTACGAAAGGAACCTACCGGTTATCTGACTGTTAAGGGGGCGGCAGAGAATAATCTCAAACATATAGACGTGGATATTCCTCTTGGAATTATGACCTGTATTACAGGTGTTTCCGGGTCTGGAAAGAGTTCTCTGATCAATGAAATCCTTTACAAACATCTTGCAAGAGATCTGAACAGGGCCCGCGTGATCCCGGGAAAGCATGATGATATTATTGGAATAGACCAGTTGGATAAGGTAATTGCCATTGACCAGTCTCCAATTGGCCGTACACCAAGATCTAATCCTGCTACTTATACAGGCGTATTTGACCAGATCAGAGATCTTTTTGCTGCTACAGCAGATGCCAAGGCAAAGGGGTATAAGAAAGGGCGCTTCAGCTTTAATGTAAAAGGCGGACGCTGTGAAGCCTGCAGTGGTGATGGTATTATTAAAATTGAAATGCACTTCCTGCCAGATGTTTATGTCCCTTGTGAAGTTTGCAAGGGTAAGCGCTATAATCGGGAAACTCTGGAAGTGAAGTATAAGGATAAGAGCATCTACGATGTACTGAATATGACAGTTGAGGAGGCAATGACGTTCTTTGAGAACGTTCCATCCATCAGAAGGAAGATAGAGACCTTATATGATGTCGGTCTTTCTTATATTCGTCTCGGACAGCCTTCCACCACTCTTTCCGGCGGAGAAGCACAGCGTATTAAGCTGGCTGCAGAGCTGAGTAAGCGCAGTACAGGTAAGACTATTTATATTCTGGATGAGCCTACCACCGGATTGCATTTTGCAGATGTTCAGAAACTGGTGGAGATTTTGCGTCGACTTTCGGATGGTGGAAATACGGTTGTTGTAATTGAACACAATCTGGACGTGATCAAGACCGCTGATTATATAATTGATATCGGACCGGAAGGCGGAGATGGCGGGGGAACAGTTGTTGCCAAGGGAACACCTGAAGAAGTGGCGAAGAATCCAGCTTCTTATACAGGACGTTATGTTGCGAAATATTTGAAGTGATTCTGATAATAAACCTCTTTCCAATTGAAGCATTTTTGTTTATAATGGTACGAAGACTATTAATTATGAAAAATCTATGAGACAATTATAAAGTCACATCTGCAGAATGTGGTGTTTATGATTACAGTTCGGAATATGAATGGTAATCATTTACGGCACAATTCTTGCAGAGAAAGTGTGACAAAGTGTTTTGAGAGAAAGGGGAATTTAATGCCTGCCAGTGATATTGGAATTGACCTCGGAACCAGAAACAGTCAGGTATATTCCACTGGACGGGGGCTGGTAGTCAGTGAGCCGTCTGTAGTGGTTTATGATAAGAACTCAGAGAAAATAAAAGCAATCGGTGAGGAAGCCAGACAGATGACCGGACATGTTTCATCAAATATGGAAGTAATCCGGCCAATCCGCCAGGGAGTGATCGTAGATTATACGGTTATGGAGAAGATGCTGAAGTATTTCATTTCCAAGGCAATGGGTCGCCATGCCTTTCGAAAGCCTAGAATCAGTATCTGTATCCCCAGCGGAACCACAGAGATTGAAAGAAAGGCAGTAGAGGAAGCTACTTATCAGGCCGGAGCAAGGGAAGTGTTTCTTGTGGAAGAGCCGATTGCAGCTGCAATTGGTGCCGGAGTAGATGTGACGAAGCCTTTTGGTAATCTGATCGTGGATATAGGAGGCGGAACCACTGATGTTGCCGTGATTTCCATGGCTGGCTCTGTTGTGTCTGCTTCCGTAAAGGTTGCCGGAGATAATTTCGACCAGGCAATCATGAGCTATGTGAGAAAAAATCACAGCCTTTTTATTGGGGAAGAGGCCGCTGAGAACATAAAAATAAAAATCGGAACTGCCTGCCAGGAAGCATCTCCGCGGATGCTGGAGGTAAAAGGCAGAAATGTGATCACCGGACTTCCCAAGGTTGTAACTCTGACTTCAGAAGAAATCCGTATTGCATTGAGGGATGCTACCAATCAGATTGCGGAGACTGTGCACGGAGTGCTTGAGAAAACTCCACCGGAACTGGCTGCAGATATTGTAGACAGAGGAATTGTTCTCACAGGTGGCGGAGCATTGCTCCATGGAATGGACACCCTCATTGAGCAGAAGACCGGCGTAAGCACTCTGACTGTGCAGGATGCTATGTCTGCGGTTGTGGTGGGAACCGGTAAATATGCGGAAGTAATTACCAGGATGGAAGAATAATCTGATTGCTTTGAAAAGCGTAAACAGTAACATATAATTTGGCTATTCTGTTTTGCAAAAGATAAAATATTATGTAAACTATAATGAAAAGGGTACTGCGTTCTAGAGCGTGTTTGAAAAAGGCTTTCTGCAAAGTGGGGCGTGCAGATTGCGGGAATACTTTTTCAAACACATTCTAGCAGTGCCCTTTGGTTAGTGCTGGCGGCAGGAGAAGAACAAATGAGTGAGAAAGTTACAGGCTATATAGATCATGTCATATTCCGCAATGATGAAAATGGATATACAGTTATGGTTCTTAAGACCGCGGATTCAGAGGAAGAGCTGACTTGTATAGGAACATTTCCTGACGTTACACAGGGTGTGACCATTGAAGCTGAGGGACAGTTTTCCCAGCACCATATATACGGCAGACAATTTAATATCCAGTCTTATGCGGAAAAGGCACCAGAGGACACCCAGGCTATGGAACGTTATCTGGGTTCCGGAGCGATTAAAGGGGTAGGTGCAGCACTTGCTGCCAGAATTGTGCGGTGTTTTGGCGAGGATACCCTTAGAATAGTGGAAGAAGAACCGGAAAGGCTGGCGGAAGTCAAGGGAATCAGTGAGAAGAAAGCCAGAGAGATTGCAGTACAGGTGACTGAGAAGGCAGATATGCGAAAAGCCATGATGTTTCTGCAGAAATATGGCATTTCCCTGAATCTTGGAGCAAAGATATATCAGAAATATGGTCAGTCCGTATACAGTGTGCTTCAGGAGAATCCCTATCGTCTGGCAGATGATATCTCGGGAGTTGGCTTTAAAATTGCAGACACCATTGCGTCACGTATTGGTATACATGCAGATTCAGATTACAGGATCCGCAGCGGTATGATGTATACTCTTCTCCAGGCTTCAGGGGAAGGACATGTATATCTTCCGAAGGACGAACTGTTTGACAGAGCTTCCCAGCTGCTTCAGGTAGATGTTTCTTATATGGAGAAACATCTGATGGATATGGCAATTGACCGGAAAGTTGTTTTAAAAGAGAATGACAGAGAGGTACTGGTTTATCCAAGCCAGTATTACCGCTTGGAACTGAATACAGCAAGAATGCTCACTGAATTAAATATCCGTTATCCACAGAATGAGCAGATGATGGAGCGAAGAATTGCCCAGATTGAGAAAGAAACAGGTACTGTTTTGGAGGAAATGCAGAAGAAGGCTGTTGTAGAGGCTGCTGGAAATGGCCTTTTTGTACTTACAGGAGGACCAGGTACCGGTAAAACTACCACGATCAATGCAATTATTCGTTTTTTCGAGGGCGAAGGCGCAACTCTTCGTCTGGCAGCACCTACAGGACGCGCAGCCAAGCGAATGACAGAAGCTACAGGTTATGAAGCACAGACAATACATCGGCTTCTGGAATTGAACGGTGTGCCGGATGAGGATGGCAGAGAGTCTCAGGGTGTTCATTTTGAACGGAATGCAGAGAATCCGCTGGATACAGATGTAATCATTATTGATGAGATGTCTATGGTGGATATTTTTCTTATGCATTCACTGCTTCTTGCGGTGACTGCGGGAACCAGGATCATTCTGGTAGGAGATGAGAACCAGCTGCCAAGTGTAGGTCCTGGAAATGTGCTGCGGGATATTATTCAAAGCGGCGTTTTTCCAGTAGTAGAACTGAAGAAAATTTTCAGGCAGGCCTCTCACAGTGATATTGTAGTAAATGCACACAAGATCCATAACGGAGAGCAGGTTTCCCTTGATAACAAAAGCCGCGATTTCTTTTTTCTGAAGAGATATGATGCCGATATTATTATCCGCGTGGTCATCGCACTGATTCAGGAGAAACTGCCGAAGTATGTGGATGCAAGACCTTTTGAAATACAGGTTCTGACTCCAATGCGAAAGGGGCTTCTGGGCGTAGAGAGGATGAACCAGATCTTACAGAGATACCTGAATCCACCAGAATCAGGTAAAAAAGAGAAAGAAATTGGAGACCGGCTTTTCCGTGAGGGAGACAAGGTTATGCAGATTCGGAACAACTATCAGCTGGAATGGGAAGTCCGGGGGAAATACGGAATTCCTGTAGAAGAAGGGGTGGGCGTATTTAATGGAGATACTGGCATTCTGAAGGAAATCAATGAATTTGCAGAGACTGCCACTGTGGAATTTGAGGATGGCCGTTTCGCTGACTATTCTTTTAAGCAGCTGGAAGAATTGGAACTTGCCTATGCTATAACCATACATAAATCTCAGGGCTCAGAATATCCGGCAGTTATTCTGCCGCTCCTTTCCGGCCCCAAGATGCTGATGAACCGCAATCTTTTGTATACAGGTGTTACAAGAGCACGGAAATGTGTTACTGTAGTTGGAAGTGAGGAGACTTTCGGGGAGATGATCCGCAATGAGAAGCAACAGAAACGTTACAGCTCTCTTTGGGCAAGGATACAGGAACTTTCTGGATCTGTTGTATCCAAGACGGTGTCCTCTGTGTCACAGGATTCTTAGGAACAGCCATCAGTTGATCTGTCTGGACTGTGCCGGAGATTTAAGACCTGTATCGGGGCCACGGTGTTACAAATGCGGAAAACCGGTAAATGGAGATGAAGAATACTGCAGGGACTGCGGCGCCCATCCAGGCGCTTTTGACCAGGGACGCGGGATTTTTCTCTATGATGACCGGATGAGATACTCTATAATGAAATATAAATATTTTGGTTGTCAGGAATACAGCCGCTTTTATGGAAAAGCATTGTATATCTACGGAAAAGATATGCTTGCATTATGGAAGCCGCAGATAATCATTCCGGTTCCGCTTCATAGAAGAAAGCAGCGCATAAGAGGGTTTAATCAAGCTGAACTTCTGGCGAAAGAACTGTCCCGTTATGCTGGGATTCCTGTAGATACTGCTATTCTAAAAAAGTGCCATGCTACCCGATCACAGAAAAAACTGGATGCGGCTGAAAGAAAGAAGAATCTTCAAAAAGCTTTTCAGGTTGTAGGAAATCCTGCAGGAATGCGTATCTTGCTTATTGATGATGTATATACTACTGGAAGTACTATGGATGTGCTGGCAAAGCTTCTGTTGGAAAAGGGAGCATCCCATGTATATTTTCTCACGCTGTGTATTGGAAACAACAGGTAAAAAAATGCTTTTCATGGCATGGGATATATGATACAATCATCCTGTATGAGTATAGCTTTTCAGCTTTAAAAGAAACGCATAAGGAGCCATTTATGATAAACGAAGAAAAAGTAAAGATAATGGATCAGCTTGCTGTATATGAGAAACAGGAAGGCAGAAAGTATCTTCCGGTAAGCAAGTACTACAGGAGTGACTATATTGGTCTGGCGCTGATTAAGAATTTCTTTCTTGTAACAATTGGATATGGATTGATACTGGCTGTAATTGCAGCGTATAATTTGGAATATCTGCTGGATAATGTGCACAAGATGGATCTGATCTCTCTTGGAGTTGTAGCCCTGGGGGGATATATAGGAATATTGGTATTATATTCTGTGCTGACATATATCCAGTACACTGTGAAGTACCATAAGGCGAAGAAGAGTGTAAAACAGTATTACACTCAGCTGACGAAATTAGAGAAAATCTATACTCGTGAAGAAAAGAAATTCGCAGGACGTGAAATGTCAGGAGGATATAGAAAATGACAGCATTACTTGAGTTAAAGCAGAAAATAAAAGAAATATACGGACAGTATGAAATGTATATCCTGCCTGTGATGAGGTTTGTTCTTGCACTGGTTTATTTCCTGTGGATCAATGCGAATATGGGATATATGTCTCGCCTGAATAATGTATTTTTAGTACTGATCCTGGCATTGATCTGTTCCATTTTGCCGTCTTCCGCTATGATGTACATTGGTTTTGTGCTGATCCTTGTTCACAGTTATGCACTTGGAATTGAAATTGCGGCATTTATGCTCGTTCTGATCCTTCTGATGCTGATCTTTTTCCTGAGGTTCAGTGGTGAACAGAATGTAACATTTGTATTTACACCGCTTTCCTTTGCATTCAGCCTTCCGGCATTACTTCCTATTGGAAGCGGACTTATGGAGAGTAGTTTATCTGCAATTCCGGCTGGCTGCGGTGTGGTTATGTATTATTTTATCCGTTTTTTAAGATCACAGTCAACAATTCTTGTGAATCCGGATCTGGAGATGACAGATAAGCTGCAGATCATGGCTGACGGTCTGGTACAGAACTGGGGAATGTGGATTGCAGTTGTTGCTTTTGTAGCAGTTATCCTTCTGGTACATCTGATCCGTACCCGCTCTTTTGATCATGCATGGAGGATATCTATTATTACAGGCGGTGTTGCCTATGTGTTTATAATGCTTGTTGGAAGTTTTGGAATGAACCTGAATGCAACTGTTGCAATGGTTCCGCTTCTGATCTGTACGATTGCAGCTGTTCTCCTGGCACTTGTGCTTGAGTTCTTTGCATTTGGAGGAGATTACAGCCGTGCAGAGCGTCTGGAGTATGAGGATGATGAGTACTTCTATTATGTAAAAGCAGTTCCCAAGGCTTCTGTTGCAACTTCCGAGAGAAGTATTAAGAAAATAAATGCAGAACCTGTTCGTGAAGAGCGCAAGGCAGAGGACAACTCTGGTACTTATGCCAATCCAATCTTCCGACAGGATGAGAAGCCTAAAAGAAAGAAAGCTTCTCCAGCAGCAGACAGAAAGCCAAGACAGGCAGAGAAACCTGCTGCTAAGGATATTGATTTTGAAAAAAAGCTTGAAGAATCTCTTAAAGATCTTTAAGGTTACTGCTTGGCAGTGAATGGTAACAAAGAAAGGAGTACACTATGCAGGATATGGCAGTCAGATTATCAGGATATTTGTCAAAACTCTCCCTGCCCAGTCTGGGAGTAACAGACATACTGGAGATTGCCCTGATTTCCTTCTTTATCTATCAGTTTATGGTGTGGATCAAGTTTACCCGCGCTTATACTCTGTTGAAGGGAATTCTGATAGTACTCCTTTTTATTTTATTTGCATATGTGTTGAAAATGAATACGATCCTCTGGATCATTAAGAATCTTTCTACTATACTTCTTACCAGTGTTGTTGTTATTTTCCAGCCAGAACTTCGGAAAATGCTGGAGCAGCTGGGACAGAAGAAGTTTATGGCTTCTATTTTCCCTTTGGATGCCGGCAAAGAGGTACAGGAAAGGTTTACAGATAAAACAATCAATGAGCTTGTGAAGGCATGTTTTGACATGGGAGAAGTAAGAACTGGCGCATTGATCGTCATTGAGCAGAATATCCGCTTAAGTGAATATGAGCGCACAGGAATCAATGTGGATGCAGTTCTTACAAGTCAGCTCCTGATCAATATTTTTGAACATAATACACCACTCCATGATGGCGCTGTCCTGGTGCGTGGGAATCGAATTGTAGCAGCTACCTGTTATCTGCCTCTTTCCGACAATATGGAGCTGAGCAAACAGCTTGGAACCAGACACAGAGCTGGTGTGGGAATTAGTGAAGTAAGTGATTCCCTGACAATTATTGTTTCAGAAGAAACCGGGCAGGTGTCCATGGCCCAGAACGGACAGCTCAGCAGAGGTCTTACCAGTGCTGAACTGAGATCTGCATTGATCAAGGCTCAGAATAAAAAGGTTGTAACTAACAGTAAACTGCGTCATCTGTTGAAAGGAAGAATGAGACATGAAGAAGACAAAGCTGACTAGGAATTTTACCTTGAAGATCATGTCTGTTTTCATCGGATTTCTGATCTGGTTTATTGTGGTAAATGTGGACAATCCGGTATCCAGTAAAAGTATCACCATTGCCGGAGAAAATGTAGAACTCCAGAATACGGCTTATGTGGATAGTGCAAACATGATGTGTATGCAGGATGATGATCCGGATCCTATAAGGGTTACAATCACAGGAGAGAGAAGACTTCTTTCCAGGATTACTCAGACCAATATAACCTTGACGGCAGATCTGCAGCAGGCAGGAAGCCTTGATACAGATCCGGTTATGGTTCCAATCACTGCCTCCTGTCCGGGAATCAGCCCCGAGAATATTAAAGTGACACCACAGTATCTCAGTGTCAGACTGGAAGAAAAAGTAACACAGGAGTTTCTGGTTAATGTAAATTACGGTTCCAGCCAGCCGGGCAAGGGCTACGAGGTTGGTTCCCAGACTGCAAGTCCGGAGAAAGTTAAAATTACAGGTCCGAAATCTCTTGTGAATAAAATTGACAAAGTAAATGCGACCGTTGATGTTGATGGCCGAACAAAGGATTTTTCCGAAGAGGCAGAACTGAATATTATTGATAAGAATCAGGACAGTCTTGCCGGAAGAATGGCTTATCTCACCATAGATAATACCAAAGTTGTTGTTACAACTAAATTTTGGAAGATTCGCACAGGCGTTAATATTGGTGCGGACTATGTAGGTGTGCCGGCAGATGGCTATCAGGTGGAGAGTGTGACTACTGTTCCGGATACTGTAAGTATTGCGGGAACAGATGAGGCATTGGAGACTCTGAAGCAGAATGACAACACGATCTGGATAGGCGGTACTGATATTGATATTACAGGAGAGACAACTGATATTGAGAAGAAAGTCAGTCTGAAAGATGTGCTTCCTGAGGATGTGAAGCTGACAAGCGGAACCAGTGAGGACGTTTGGGTGAAGGTAAGTATTTTACCTATTGGAAGTCATTCATATGGTCTTCCCTCCAATCAGGTTACGGTAGATAACCTTGCTGATAATCTTCTGGTAACATTTGGAACAGATAAGATTGAAATCCGCGTGAAAGCAACAGCTGGAGAGCTTGATGACTTTAATCTTGACGAAGTGAAAGCTTCTGTTGATCTGAAGGATATGGAAGTAGGAAGCTATCAGATCCCTGTGACTGTGAAGCTGCCTAAGGGATTTGAACTTCTGGATGATGTGGTTGCAGATGTGACTATATCAGAAGTTTCCAATTCAGATACTAATAATGAATGAGCTGTTGTTTACGGATAACGTTTGGCAAAATATATTGCCATGGATCCAGAGAACAGCAGCAATAAGGGAGAGAAATTATGGTAAGTGAGAAAGTAAGGGTGAACAATCCTTCCGGCCTTCATTTACGACCGGCAGGCATTCTTTGTAAGGAAGCTATGAAATATAAATCTCTTATAACATTTCAGTATGGTCAGGGGTCTGCCAATGCCAAAAGCGTGCTCAGTGTTCTGGGCGCGTGTGTGAAATGTGGTGATGAGATTACTATATTTTGCGAAGGCGAGGACGAAACAGAGGCTTTAAGAAATCTTGTAACTGTTATCAACAATGGTTTAGGAGAATAAGATTTACAACGTTACAATAGGGAGGCATAAAAGTGAAAAAGAGAGTAGCAGCCGCAGTTTTAGGGATTATGTTAAGTGTGTCCATGGGTCTGGAAGTTCCAGCCGCAGCTTTGGATAGCGGATTTGAATCCGGATTTACATCTGAACAGGCAGCAGATGTGCAAACAGAAGACGGAGCAGAAGCAGTACAGCCGTCTGAGGATACAGAGGCACCTGCGGATACGGCAGCAGCTGAGGAGCAGCAGGCACAGGAAAGCCAGGACAAGGAAGAACATACAGACAGTGAAAATTCAGGAGAAAGTACAGATGGTTTTTCCGATGGCTTTACTTCAGGTGAAACAGTGGAGGAGAATGGAAGTACTGCTCCGGTAGATGGATTTGAAGCTGTTCCTGAAGGCACATTGGATGGGACTCAGGAAGTGCAGGCAGATAATTCAGACGGAGTATTTGACTGGAAAGAATGGGAGCAGACAGCTGATGGTTTTAAGCTTCGCAAGAAGAAATCAGCTGTAAGTGCAGCTGCTGAGGCTCAGAATGTGGCTGGTTCTGATGAGATTCAGGCTTTTGATGAAGTCCAGGAGAATGGCGAAGCAGCAGGTACGGAAAGTGTAGAGGCTGAAGGAACAACTGCTCAGGCTGAATATTATACTGCGGCAGATGGAATTGTAGAGATTACTACAAGAAACGAGGCTGGAGCAGTTCATACAGGAAGTTATCTGTTTGATGCCAATGGATTTCTGGTTACCGGCATTAAGACTTTAGCTGGAACGGAGAGTGCAAATGGGGCTGTTGGTGAATTCTATTTTACAGCTTCCGATAGTGCACAGGCATATACAGAATATAATGGACAGGGTGCTGCACTGGTACCGTGGAAGACCACACTTGGTCAGATGAAGAAGGATTACTGGTTGTGGAACAAAGAAAGCAGAAACTTCCATTATTATGGCGCAGATGGTAAGGCATTAACCACCGCACAGCTGGATGAAGCCGCCAAGGCAAATAATACATATACAGGATATTATAAGATCAATGATGAGTATTATTGTCTGGATGAGAATGGAACACCACGTACAGGGGATGTTACTCTGACAGTAAACGGAGTAGCTGCACAGTACTACTTCCAGCCAGCAGAAACAGATCAGGAAATTCCAGGAAAGATGTACCGTGATGGATGGAAGAGTTTTGTAGGAACAGCCGGTGAGCAGTGGAAATATTATGATTCCGGTGAGCTGGACAGCAGTAAGATTGGACAGCTTATGGTTCATGGCGTTATTGTAACAGATCTTGACGGACATAAAGATGCGGAAAATTCCTATCTGATCGATAAGAATGGCTATCTTCTTAAGAAGACTATGAAGAAAGCCACAGATGGCAAATATTATCTGACAGATAAGAATGGTTGCATTTATAAGAAGCGTATTGTCACTTATAAAAAGAAACAATATTATGTAACAGAAACCGGTGCAAGAGCAACATGGAAAAAGGTATGGCACCGCTGTCCTGGGGCTGGAAACAGAATGTACTATTTTGGTTCTACTGCTGGCCGGATTGTGAAGAAAACCGGATGGCAGAAAGTAACCACCTCTAAGGGGAAATTCTATGGCTGGTTCCTGTTCAATAAAAAAGGAAAGCATTATGCCAATACACTGAGAAACGGATATTATTTCAAAGCTGACGGAAGACTTGCCAGCGGAGTTACCGTAATCAATGGCAAGAGTTATTTCTTTAAACCATCTACATCTAATACAAGAAATGGCCAGATGGTTAAGAATGAAATGTTTGTTTACAAGAAAAAAACATATTTTGCAGACTCTAAGGGTGTACTTCGCAAGAGCGGATGGCAGAAGATTGATGGAAACTGGTATTACTTCAAGAATATGAGTCTTGTGAAGAATGCATTCGTGAAGAAAGGCAAAAAATACGGATATGTAGATGCCACTGGTAAGTTCACTACAGGCTGGGTGGTTGTAGACAATTCCCAGAATCTGGTTCGTTACATTAACCCGGATAAGAAGGGCTTTGTGCAAAATGAATCCAAGTGGATTGATGGTAAGCTGTATTATTTTGATAAGAATGGTTACAGAATCAATGACGTGACAAATATTTACAAATCCGGATATACAGTTGAAGTGGACCGTGTAAATGGTGTTATGACAATTTATGCAGATGCGAACCGTACAATTCCGGTTAAGACCATTCGTGTTTCAGTAGGCAATCCTGGAACAGATACTCCGACAGGCAGATATAAACTGACAAGATACAGCAGATGGCAGGCGCTTATGGGACCGTCCTGGGGACAGTATGGTACTCATGTAGATGGTGCTGGTCAGGGCGGAATTTTCGTCCACTCTATTGCATGCGGCTCAGCAAACAGCTATAATTTGCCGGTTAGTGCATATCTTAAGCTTGGAAGCCCGGCTTCCCATGGCTGTATCCGTACCTGTGTTGCTGATGCAAAATGGGTATATGAGAACTGCAATGGTTCCACTATTTATATTTTCGATGGAATCTATAAATCTGACGAAGTATTCAAAGGACCGCTGGGACGTCGCGCAATTACACCGCTGAAGGGAACTAAGAATGGCGGATACTATGATCCGACCGATCCGGCAGCTTAATAGCTTACTCTGAAAGATAGTTGTTGATAAAAAAACGACATAAAAAGCCAAAAAGGGTGTCTTAAAATTATCAGATTTGATGATTTTAAGGCACCTTTTTACTGTTTTGGAGAATAACATTGAAATTTGAAAATGGAAACTGTATAATAACAAAGTAACACATTTTTAACATCTTGTAAGAAACAAGCGAATAAGGGAAAACGGTAAACACTACTGGTCCGGTAAGGATTGTAACCTGAAACTGTTTATCAGGAGGAGATATGGGAAAATGGAAAAAATGGCTGTCTGCCGGTTTATATACAGCTATGCTTGGAACTGCAATAATTGCAGGACCAACTGCAGATGTAAGTGCCAATGCAGGAAATAAGCCATATAATATTGAAAATGTTTCACCAGATGCGCATCTGGCACCAAGTGTAGGAGATTCCTCTTCCAAGACAAGCTCAAAGGCATGGCACAAAATTGATGGAGTCTGCTACAATGGAAGTGGAAAGAAAGTAGAAGGAGCCATTACCAGAGGTATGGATATCTCAGAATGGCAGGGAAAGATCAATTGGAAGGAAGCCAAGAAAGATCTGGATTTTGCCTTTGTGCGTATTTCCTATGGAACCAGACATCTGGATGATTATTATGACTATAATATGACTGAGGCAGAAGCAGCAGATGTGCCGGTAGGAACTTATGTATACAGTCTTGCCAAGACAAACAAAGAAGCACTTGCTGAAGCGCAGTTGGCTATTCGTCAGATGCAGGGACATAAGGTTTCCTATCCGGTAGCTTTTGACCTGGAAGATGAAGCTACATTGGGAACCTTGACTAGAAAGGAAATTTCCCAGATAGCTCTCACATTCTGTGATGAGATTCGCAAGGCAGGATATACACCAATTCTCTACATGAATCTGAATTGGTATAATAATTTTGTAGACTGGAACGTTCTGGAAGGCTCCGGTCTGGATGTCTGGATTGCAAGCTACGGAGATACAATTCTTGCACCGAGCGCCAGCAAATACAAATACACCATCTGGCAGTGCACAGCTGGTGATGAAGTTCCAGGTATGATCAGTACCAAGAAGCTGATCAGTGGAGTTCCCAAAGAGAACAATGTGGATCTGAACTTTGGCTATGTAGATTATACAACCAAGGTTGTTCCCAGATGGAATTCTCAGGAAGGCTATACCCCTGCAAAACAGCCTTTATATTCAGATCCCAAGCTTCACAAGAATGGCTGGACCACTGTTAAAGGCAGAAAATATTACTACACAAATGATAAAAAGGCCAAAGGCTGGCTGGAAATTGATGGCAAGTATTACTGCTTTAGTTCCGTAGACGGACACTTATATAAAAGCAAGCTGATCAAGAAAGACGGCACTGCTTATTACGTGGACAAAAACGGTGTACGTGTAGAAAATAAAGTTGTGACAAAGAAAGGCAAGACCTACTATTTCGGAGCAGATGGCAAAGCCCTGACAGGTATGCGCAAGGTGGGCAGGAAATATTATTATTTCAGCACTACATCCTTTGCCATGGAAAAGAATTACAAATATGTAGCAGCTAACGGCAGCATTTACTATTTTGGAAGTAAAGGTTACCGTGCAAAGAACAAGTTTATCACCCTCACAGAGAATGGCAGGAAGAATACTTACTATTTTGGAAAAAATGGAAAGGCTTATAAGGGCTGGTACACCATCAAAGGAAAAAAATATTATTTCTACCGCGGAACGGGTGCCGGCGCAGGAGTACGTGCGCAGAACGTGAGCCTGACCAGTGCAGATGGACTCGTTTCCGTGTTTAACAAAAATGGTGTATGTACCAAACAGTACAGATTGGATGAACAGTAACCGCAACCAATAATCTTGATTTATCAGACGGAATCATGTATATTAGAGCGTGTTTGAAAAATCTCCCATAAATTGTGACACACATCTTGCAGAAAAACTTTTTCAAACATGCTTTAAGAAGTCGATAAGACTGTAAATTTGACTGAATATAAAATGAAAGATAAATAAGGAGAAAAGAAAATGGGAAAAATTAAAGTAACAAATTGTGATGATATTGAAGGATTAAAAGTAATTGAGCCAACCGTATTTGGAGATTCTAGAGGTTATTTTATGGAGACTTACAATTACAATGACTTCAAAGAGGCAGGAATTGACGTAGAATTCGTACAGGATAATCAGTCCAGCTCACGTTATGGTGTTCTTCGCGGTCTCCATTTCCAGCTTCATTATCCACAGGACAAACTTGTCCGCGTAGTAAACGGAGAAGTGTTTGATGTGGCTGTAGATTTAAGAGAGGGCTCCAAAACTTATGGAAAATGGTACGGAGTTGTTCTTTCAGCAGAGAATAAGAAACAGTTTTTTATTCCGAAAGGATTTGCACATGGCTTTCTGGTTCTTTCTGAGAATGCTGAGTTTACTTATAAATGCTCCGATTTTTATCATCCAAACGATGAGGGCGGTCTGATCTGGAATGATCCGGACATCAATGTACAGTGGCCGATTCCGGAAGGTATGGAGCTGATCTTCTCTGACAAGGATCAGAAATGGGGCAGCTTTAAGGAACTTAACAGATAGGAGACTGTAAATGCTTAAGTCTATTTTTTCCCTGCCGGCGGATTTATATAAAAACCGCCGGCTGGTTATGAAACTGGCAAAAAATGATTTCAAGACCCGATATGCAGGTTCTTATTTTGGAACCTTCTGGGCTTTCGTTCAGCCGGTGGTAACAATTCTGGTATACTGGTTTGTATTTTCAGTGGGGTTCCGGTCCAACACAGATGAACTGGGAGTCCCTTTTGTGCTTTATCTGGTAGCTGGTATTGTGCCCTGGTTTTTCTTTTCTGATGCGCTTTCCGGAGGTACCAATTCGCTTCTGGAATATAATTACCTTGTAAAAAAGGTAGTGTTCAACATTAGCGTCCTTCCAGTGGTAAAAATAATTTCCGCTTTATTTGTACATGGCTTTTTTGTACTACTGGCAATTATTCTTTATATATGTAACGGAAGATTTCCTGACTGGTACTACCTTCAGATATTGTATTATAGTGCATGCGTCTTTTTTCTTGTGTTGGGACTTTGCTATGCTACCAGCGCAATTGCAGTCCTTTTCCGCGATCTGAACCAGATTATTGGTATCGGATTACAGGTTGGAGTATGGTTGACTCCTATTATGTGGGTGTCAGAGAGCATGATCGGTGCCAACAGCCTTCTATACAAAATTCTTCAGCTGAATCCTGTATTTTATATTGTATCAGGATATCGTGACGCATTTATTATCAAGCGCTGGTTCTTCGAAAGACCAGTCTGGACATTATATTTCTGGATATTTGCCATTTGCTGCTTCCTGTTTGGAAACTGGATCTTTAAGCGGCTTCGGGTTCATTTTGCAGATGTTCTGTAAATAGGAGAAAAGCAGTTATGAATCGAAATGTATTCAGCGAAGAAGGCATGTTCGATGAAGTACAGAACTGTAGAGGAACTGAGCAGTTACAAAGCGGATAGAAAAGAAAGGAAACAACGTGGAAAGTAAAAACGCCATTGAAATAAGAAATTTGTCCAAGATGTATAAGCTCTATAACAGACCACTGGACCGCCTGAAGGATTCTCTGGGGCTTAGTCGTAAGAAGCTGTATAAAGAGCATTATGCACTTAAGGATGTTAGTTTTGATATTGGAGAAGGAGAATGCGTTGGTATTATTGGAACAAACGGCTCCGGAAAATCCACTATTCTGAAAATTATTACCGGTGTACTGGCTCCTACAGCCGGAACCGTAACCGTAAATGGAAGAATTTCGGCTCTTCTGGAACTGGGAGCCGGATTTAATCCGGAATATTCTGGTATGGAAAATATTTTCCTGAATGGTACCATGTTAGGCTTTTCCGAAGAAGAAATCAACGCAAGGCTGGATGAAATCCTCAGTTTTGCAGATATTGGTGACTTTATCCATCAGCCGGTAAAGACCTACTCCAGTGGTATGTTTGTACGCCTGGCCTTTGCTGTGGCTATCAACATAGATCCGGAGATCCTGGTAGTGGATGAAGCACTTTCTGTAGGTGATGTATTTTTTCAGGCGAAATGCTATCATAAGTTTGAGGAATTTAAGAAACAGGGCAAAACTATTTTGTTTGTAAGTCACGACCTGGGAAGCATTTCCAAATACTGCGATCGTGTTATTCTTTTGAATCAGGGTGTCATGCTGGACGAGGGTACGCCTAAAGCTATGGTAGACATGTATAAGCAGCTTTTGGTACATCAGGATCCGGTGAAACAGGCAGAAGGCTCAGAGACAAAGAAAGAAGACTGGAAACAGGGATTCCTTGTGAACCCGAACACATTGGAGTATGGGGAAAAACAGGCTGAGATCACAGACTTCGTTGTAATGGATTCCAAGGGACTTCAGACCAACACGATCGAGAAGGGGTCTAAATTTCAGATTAAAATGCGCATTCATTTTCATGAAAGCATTCAGCAGCCTATTATGGCTTTCACGTTCAAGAATATTCAGGGAACTGAGATCACAGGAACCAACACTATGTATGAAGGTGTGAATGTGGAACACACAGACGCAGGGGATGAGTGTGTAGTGGTTTTTGAGCAGAAAATGGATATGCAGGGCGGGGAATATCTTCTCTCCTTTGGATGTACCGGTTATCGGAATGGAGATTTTACCGTATTCCATCGTTTATATGATGCATGCAACATAACTGTGGTTTCTTCCAAAAATACAGTTGGATTCTACGATATGAATTCCAAAGTGTGGATAGAGGAATAATAAAATATGCAGGAAAAAATCGGAAACGTAACATTAGATTATGAATATTACCCAGGCGAGGATCTGTACAGCGATGGTCCTGTGGAAGAAGAACTTCTGGAAATTGCGAAAAATTATCAGGAGAAGGAACTAAACCAGTTGATCTATGAGCGAAACAGCTGGCCGGTCCTTTATCATTTTTCACATATTCGCCAGAATATTCTGGAGTGGCTTCCTATCACAAAAGAACAGAAAGTTTTGGAAATCGGGTCCGGATGTGGACCGATCACAGGAGTTCTCGCGCGAAAAGCCAAAAGTGTCACCTGTATCGATTTGTCAAAAATGCGCAGCACCATCAATGCATATCGAAATCGCGAATGTGATAATGTGAAAATTATGGTAGGAAATTTTCAGGATGTGGAGAGTAGCCTTACTGAGAAATATGATTACATTACCTTGATCGGTGTGTTTGAATATTCCCAGGGCTATATCGGGACAGCACAGCCTTATGTGGAAATGCTCCGACGCATTGTCCGCCATCTGGCACCGGGAGGCAGAATCGTGATCGCGATTGAGAACCGGCTTGGTCTGAAATACTGGGCCGGCTGCACCGAAGATCATGTGGGAAAATATTTTGAAGGACTGGAGAACTATCCGGATACCAGAAGTGTGCGGACTTTTTCCAGAAAGGAACTGTCTGATATTATTGACCAGGCTGGTGAATTTAAGACCACTTTCTATTATCCATATCCGGATTATAAATTCCCGATGACTATTTATTCAGACAAGCGTCTGCCGAAGAAAGGCGAGCTTCGGGATAATTTCTGCAATTTTGACCGTAACAGAATACAATTGTTCAATGAGGGAAAAGTATACGATTCCCTCACTGATGCAGGACTTTTTCAGGAATTTTCCAATTCATTCCTGGTGATTGTGGAAAGGAAGGAAAACAAATGAAAGAGATTATTTTCAGTAAATATTCCAATGAAAGAAGCCGTTCCTTCGCAATTCGCACTGACATTGTGGAAGAAGATGGGAAAAGATGGCTGGAGAAAAAATGGCTGTATCCGGAAGGAAAAGAACATGTTCTTCGCATGAAAAAATGGAATCAGAAGCTTGATCAGATGTATGGGGAAGTTCCGTTTCTGAGCAACAAGTGCGAGATAGGCGAAGACTGTGCTTATTTTGAGTATCTGGAACAGGAGAATCTTGCAGAATATCTGGATGATCTGCTGGGAAAGGGAGAAAAGGAAAAAGCTGAGAAAATTTTTACGGAATATCTGGAAAACGTACAGAAGCTTCACAGCAAAAAGCCGTTCACAATAACTGAGGAATTCAAAAATGTTTTCGGTGATGTGCCTATGCCTGGCGGACTGACATGTACAGATGTTACGAATATTGATATGATCTGTGACAATGTTGTAATGACCCGTCCATATACACTTCTGGACTATGAATGGACATTTGAGTTTCCTGTTCCCTGTGAATTTGTACTGTATCGGATCATCCATTACTATATACAGACGCATAAAGTGCGTGAAGTGCTGAATGCAGCCGGATTTTATGAGAAATTTGGTATTTCAGAAGTGATGAGAACCAGTTTTTCCAGAATGGAAAGCGGTTTTCAGGTATATATTACAGGCATGCATGTTCCTATGAGGGAGATGTATGCCACAATGACTCCAGGGGTGGAATATTTGTCCCTGAGTAATCTGGGACCGCTGCAGGTATATTTCGCAGAACAAAGAGGTATGTATTCCGAAGCAAGTTCTGTAAAAAGACCTATTATGGCCGGAAAGGTAAAATGCACCTTGAATCTGCCGAAAAGCTGCAGGTTTATTAGAATTGATCCAGGTGATCATCCGTGTACGGTACATCTTGCAGCAATCCGTTTTGACAGGATGCCAGCTTCCCTGGACGGGGTTCTGACACCCGAAGGAACAATCTGCGGCAGCTGGGCTTTCCTTTCGCGGTTTGATCCCTGTATTGTAGATATAGAGGTTCCGGAAGGTGCTAAGAATCTTACACTGAATCTGGAGATTGATGAGGCAAAGGAAGATATGCTGAATGAGATCTGTTCCCTTGAGGTGAGAAGCCACAGTCTTAAAGGAGTGCTTGGAGAGCGGGCGAGAGAAGCAGTGGGCCGTTTGAAAAATGGTCGGGAATCTTCTGCAAAGAAAGGAAAGTAGAATGAATCAAAAGGTAATGCTGGTTGAAAAAGAACGGTTTCTTTTGAATGATAATTGCAAATATATGATCACAGGAAGGGTTTCAAAGGAAGCAGATATAGAGTGTTATCTGGATGGTATCCGCCTTCCTTCTGAGGCAAACCTGATTACTGTGATGACCGGATTTATGAGGGCTGTGGAGACGAAAAATCCAGGAGGCAAATGGGTGGAGGTATTAGTTACCCTGCCTGAAAATCTGCAGAATTACAAAAAACTTGAGGTGTACGCTGTTAACGGAAAGGAGCGTTTCCTCTGGTATAAGATGAAAACCTCGGATCTTATGAGAAAACAGGGAAAACCTCAGCTTTTTGTTGATGGGGAATCTATAGTCAGAGAGCAGAAGAAGGTTATCCTTGCCGGCTGGGCGGTAGGAACTACACCGGTTTCCCTGCAGGTATATGATGAAAATAAAAAGCCTGTGAAAATAACCCTGAAGCGGAATACCCGAATGGACGTGGCAGAAATGTTTCGGGAATGCGAAGTGAATAAGGATTGCGGATTCCATATCCAGGCAGAAAATGTATCTGGAAAGAAGGCTTATCTTGTTGCAAAGGATGAGAACGGAAAAAAGGCAGTCTACCAGATTGGTATTTCAAAGGGCGAACGCTTTAAGGCAAAAGCCAGCCTTTATTCGAAAAAGGCAATGGAGAATTATCGTTCCAATGGCATTCATACTGTGATCCGGAAGTCGCTGATCAAGCTGGAAGCATTGAGCAAGGGAGACGGTCTTTACCAGACCTGGCTGAAGGAGAACAGGGTTACTAAGAAAGAACTGAATCAGCAGAGAAAGACTGTTTTTCGGGAGAACATTAAGTTTAGCCTTGTGGTTCCTCTCTATAAGACGGATAAGTACCTTTTGAAGGCTCTTGTGGATTCTGTGCTGGCGCAGACATACAGCAACTGGGAACTTTGCCTTTCAGATGGAAGTGGAGCAGATTCTCCGATCCGCAGTATTCTGGAAGAGTATCAGAAAAAGGATCCAAGGATCAAAGTTGTTTTCAATGAGAAACAGCTGCAGATTTCAGACAATACAAATGCTGCTATTGGAATTGCCACTGGAAATTATATTGCATTTGCAGATCATGATGATACCCTGGCAGAGGAAGCTTTTTATCAGATGGCGAAGGAGATCTCACAGCATCCGGAGGCGGATCTTATTTATTCCGATGAGGATATTATTGATATAAGAGGAAATCGGCTTTTCCCTCATTTTAAGCCGGATTTTAACCCGGATTATCTGTGCTGCGTAAATTATATCTGCCATCTGGTGGTTGTAAAGAGAACACTTCTCGACCGAGCAGGACTTCTGAGACCAGAATATGACGGTTCTCAGGACTTTGATTTTCTGCTTCGCTGCACGGAGCATACAGACAGTGAGAAGATCCGCCATATTCCCAAAATTCTGTATCACTGGAGAAGCCATGAGGGTTCCACTGCGGGCAATCCGGATGACAAGCCATATGCAGTGATCGCAGGAGAAAAGGCACTTGCAGGGCATTATGAGCGCATGGGAATTAAGGCAGAGGTGGAATACACTGGATGCCCGGTCGTTTTCAGAACCCATTTTGTTATAGAGGGTGACCCGAAGGTATCAATTTTGATTCCGAATAAGGATCATACAGAGGATCTGAATAAATGTGTGACTTCCATTCTGGAGAAGAGCACCTGGAAAAATATCCAGATTATCGTAATTGAGAATAACAGTGAGAAGGAAGAGACCTTCCACTATTATGAGGAACTTGAGAAGCGGTATCCTCAGGCAAAAGTGGTTACATGGGATGGTCCCTTCAACTATTCAGCAATCAACAATTTTGGTGCAAAATATGCGGATGGAGATTATTTACTTCTGTTGAATAATGATACAGAGGTTATTACTCCAGAGTGGCTGGAGAACATGATGGGCTATTGCCAGAGAGAGGATGTGGGCATTGTAGGTGCCAAGCTCCTTTACCCGGATAATACGGTTCAGCATGCTGGTGTCGTGGTAGGAATCGCAGGTTTTGCAGGACATATTCTTACCGGATATGACAGATATGCCACAGGATATTTGTGGAGACTGGCAACTACACAGGATGAGAGCGCAGTAACAGGCGCCTGTCTGATGGTGAAGCGAAGCGTTTTTGAGGAACTTCATGGGCTGGATGAAAGCTTTGCAGTGGGACTGAATGATATTGACTTCTGTCTTAGGGCAAGGGCACTTGGTAAACTGGTTGTATTTACTCCGGAGGCCTGCCTGTACCATTATGAATCTAAGTCACGCGGACTGGAGAATACGCCGGAGAAGAAGGCGCGTCTTCAGAAAGAGGTGGATCATTTCCGGGAACGTTACAGAGATTTTCTGAAAAAGGGTGATCCGTATTACAATCCGAATCTGAGCATTGTGAGAGGGGATTGTGCATTCAGGATGGCGTATGAGAAGAAGGATGAAATAGTTTGATGCAGAACTAATATAAAAACCCAGTCGGGAGAGGAAGATACCCTGTCCTGACTGGGCTTTTTATTAGGATTTTACGATTTTCACGATCCTCCAGATCAAAAGAATCAGAAGAAGTAAGAATACACCGGCAATTACAAAATACGGAATTTCAGTGTGATTATCGGAGTAATCCTTGGCAGCCTGCATGTGCTGCTGACCTTCCTGGACGGAGGCAGTATCATCAGACTGAACAACTTCAAGGACTGCAGATCCCACAGAAGTGCCGTTAAAAAGGTAGGTGCGGTCAATCTGGTCGCCGTTCTGGGAATCTTCTGTGGTAAGGCTATCGGCACCGGTGCCGGCTGGAACTACTACGTCACCGCCGGAGATAATGCTGAAATCGCTGTCTCCAAGGGATAAAGTTACAAACTGATCGAATCCATAATTGAGAATAGAGGCTGCATCAGGAGCTGTCTGACCGGAAGCACCTTTCAGGACTACGCTGATCAGAGTCATGCCATTTCGCTGGGCTGCACATACCAGTGTACTTCCGGAGGCTTCCGTATAACCTTCCTTACCGCCGATACATCCTTCATAAAATCCGGTGCTGCCAGTATCTGTCATGGTGAATTTGCTGGTCAGGTTACGGGCTGCCGCTTTATTGGTGGCAGGGATCGTGTAGCTGGTGGCTGCTGCGATGGTTCTGAAAGACTCATTCTGGATGGCGGCCTGCATGATCAGCGCCATGTCGTGGGCTGTAGTGTGCTGGTTGTCATCCGGAAGTCCGGTGGGATTCGTGAATACGGTATTGGTACATCCAAGCTCCTGTGCCCGGGTATTCATCTGCTGGACAAAGCCGTCTACAGAACTGCCTACATGCTCTGCAATCTGCAGTGCAATATCATTGGCAGAGGCAACCATAATGGCATACAGGCACTGCTCTACAGTGAAGACCTCGTCAACCTGTGAGGAAATACTGGCACCACCGTCTGTGACACCGGAAACTCCGGTGGCGGTCATGGTAACCTCATCTGTGAGCTGTGTATTCTCAAGAGCCAGAAGACAGGTCATGATCTTGACTGTACTTCCAGGGAAAAGTACTTCGTCTGCATTCTTGGAATAGAGAATGGTATTGGTGGTATTCTCCATGACTACAGCCGCTTCAGAAGAAATATCGGAAGCCTGTGGCCATCCGGAAATGGAATTGGTAGATATGGTACCTGATGCTTCAACTGCTGCACTCTGGTCTGCCTCTTCTGCAGATATGGGAACCTGGAAAAGAAGAGATGCAAAAAGACCAAGAGCCAGAAAAACTGAGGTTATCTTTCGCTTTTTCATAGTATAATGAACTCCTGTATTAAAATAAGGGTATCTGCAGTGCTGTCTGTGAACAACATGGTAACACTCTTTCTGACAGTGCAGATACAATTCTGCTGCAAGTATAACATATAGTATATTTTTCCTGTAAAATAGAAAAATATAATACAAATATAATCATATCCTAAAATGTGGTTCAATTCAACCTTTCTTTTACAGCTTCCTTGCAAAATTGTTTCTTCAATGTTAAAATAGGGTCATTATAAAAGCAAAGGATTTTAATATGAGCGATAAAAACGGATCAGAGGGACGGATCCAGTGGTCTCGTTTCTTCAAAAAATTATCTCCTTACATGATCCAGAAGGGACTTTTGTATCTGAAGCATTATGGTCCCAGGGAGTTCTGGATACGGCTGCACGAGCGCTTTGAGCCGGAGGAGATCCCTTATGGTCCCTGGTACGCGGCATATGTGCCGGACCAGACGGTCCTTGACAAACAAAGAAAGAAAAAATTTGCTTACGCACCTCTTATCAGCGTGGTAGTTCCGGCTTATCGTACTCCGGAATTATTTTTGCGGCAGATGATCGATTCACTGGAAGCACAGACCTATGAGGACTGGGAGCTTTGCATTGCCAATGGAAGTCCGGAAGATCAGTCCATGAGAAAAGTGCTGGAAGAATACAGCAGCAGGGACAGGAGAGTACGCTGGCAGGAACTCACTGAGAATAAAGGGATTGCAGAGAACACCAATGCTGCATTTGCCATGGCAAAGGGAGAATTTGTGGGGCTTCTGGATCATGATGATCTTCTTGCGCCAAATGCTCTTTACGAGGTTGTGAATGCACTGAACCAGCATGAGCACGGGGATGCAGTATACACAGATGAGGATAAGGTGACTGCTGAACTGGATGAGCATTTTCAGCCGCACCTGAAGCCAGATTTTAATATTGATCTGCTTCGTTCCAATAACTATATCTGTCACTTTTTTGTTGTGCGGCGGCAGCTTGTAGAAGAAGTGGGCGGATTCCGCAGGGAATTTGACGGAGCACAGGACTATGATTTTATTTTCCGTTGTGTGGAAAAAGCCAGGGAAGTGGTGCATGTACCGGAGATTTTGTACCATTGGCGTACCCACAAGGCATCTACTGCTGATAATCCTGCAAGTAAGATGTACGCTTTTGAAGCAGGCAAACGTGCTATCGAGGCACATCTTGAGAGGACTGGAGTAAAAGGCACTGTAAGCCATACTCCGGATCTTGGATTTTACAGAGTGAAATACCCGGTACAGGGACATCCGCTTGTTTCCGTTATCATTCCCAATAAAGACGAGAAGGAAACTCTGGAGAAATGCCTGGAATCTATTAAGAAGAACACACTCTACGACAATTATGAGATCATTATCGTGGAGAATAACAGCACTACAGATGAGATTTTTGATTATTACAGGAAGATTTCAGAGGATCCCAGGATCCATCTGATCTGCTGGAAAAAGGAATTCAACTATTCCGCGATCAACAACTTTGGGGTTAAAAATGCCAGAGGTGAATATCTCCTTTTTCTGAATAATGATGTAACGGTCATTACAGAGGACTGGATGGGAGAAATGCTGGGGGTGTGTCAGCGAAGAGAAGTGGGCGCGGTAGGTGTGAAACTGATCTATCCGGACAATACCATCCAGCACGCAGGCTGTGTGATCGGAATTGGTGGAATTGCAGGTCATATGTTTGTGGATATGCCTGCGGATCGTACCGGATATCTCCACAAGGCGTCTATTTTACAGGATATGAGCGCTGTAACTGCAGCCTGTATGATGATGAAGCGCAGTGCTTTTGACAAAGTGGGCGGCTTCACAGAAGAACTTGCAGTCGCCTTTAACGATGTGGATCTGTGCCTGAAGACTACGAAAGCAGGTTATCTGGTGGTTTATGATCCTTATGCAAGGCTTTATCATATGGAATCCAAGACCCGCGGAGCAGAGAACAATGAGGTGAAAGTCAGACGTTTCCAGCGGGAAATCGAATATATGAGATGTAACTGGATCGATATTCTGAAGAACGGTGATCCCAATTATAATAAGAATCTTTCCCTGACCAAGTGGAATTATTCTTTAAGACCACTTCCGGGCATGACCGGCAAAAAGGAGGAAGACTAAGAAGACATTATGCAGGAAGTATCAGTCATTATTCCCAATTATAATGGGATGGCATATCTGGAGGGTGTGCTTTCAAGCCTGGAGCAGCAGGCGTTTCAGAATTTTGAGACCATTCTGGTGGACAATGGATCCTCAGATGGAAGCGTTGCCTTTGTAATGGGGAACTTTCCCTGGGTACACATTGTGGAGCTGCCAGATAATTTCGGCTTTTCAAGAGCTGTAAATGAGGGGATTTATGCATCACGGACACCTTATGTGCTCCTTTTGAATAACGATACAGAAGTAGATAAGAATTTTGTGGGGGAAATGCTGGCAGCTATAAAGCGTCATAAGAAGGCCTTCTCCTGCAGTGCAAGGATGATCTGTTATCATGACCGGAATAAACTGGATGATGCAGGAAATTATTATTCTGCTCTTGGCTGGGCATATGCCCGGGGCAAAGGAAAGGATATTCATTCCTTTGAGAAGGAAGGGCGGATATTTGCTTCATGCGCTGGCGCAGCTATTTACCGTAAGAAGGTTTTTGAGAAAATCGGATATTTTGATGAAGAGCATTTTGCATATCTGGAAGATATTGATGTGGGCTATCGTGCCAGGATCTTTGGATATGAGAACTGGTATGTGCCAGCTGCACTGGTCTATCATGTAGGCAGCGGAACAAGCGGATCCAGATACAATCAGTTTAAGACCAGATATTCTTCAAGAAATAATATTTATCTGATCTACAAAAATATGCCGGTTCTTCAGATTATTTTGAATCTTCCTTTTCTGGTGCCGGGCTTTGGCATGAAGATCCTGTTTTTTTCCCAGAAGGGAATGGGCAGGGAGTATGTGGCAGGAATCAAAAATGGGTTCCAGATCAGCCGCAGAAATAAAAAAGTGAAGTTCCACATGAGAAATCTTGGAAGATATGCAAGAATCCAGCTGGAATTGTGGTGGAATATAATTTACAGATTTATGGTATAAAAAGTTTGTGCAGAAGTGATTCGTTAGTATTTCGTAACTATTTTTCACATTAATGTATGAAGAATTTATTGCAATTCTGTTTTATCTATTATAAGATAGAGAAAGTCACAGACCAGATAGTGCTTAAAGCGTAAGATGTGGATGAAACGCGCAGCAGGAACAGGTTTGTGAAGGTTGCTGTGAGTGACAAACCCGGCAACATGTGAAGAAGGGCAGAGGTGGCAGAGATTGATTAAAGATAATCAGAAGAACTTCAGTCGGCTCCATGTCGTTATAGATGCCTGTGTAATTACGTTATCTTATATGTTTGCCTGGGCGCTGAGATTTATCGGACCTTTTGCAGCAAATGCTGTCCGGGCCAGAAGCTTCCAGCAGTATATGTCTGCACTGGTATTTATCCTGCCGGCATATATTCTGCTGTATCATGCGTTTTCACTGTATGAACCAATGCGGATGCAGGGAAGACGTCTTGTGCTGTCTAATATTGTAAAAGCCAATTCTCTTGGTATTCTGATCACTACATTTATTTTGTATACCATTGAAGAAGGCGATATTTCCCGTTCTGTACTGTATATGTTTTATGGAATCTGCATTGTGGCAAGCTGGGGAGCAAGAATGTTCATTTTCTACAGCCTGCGCAAAATGCGAAAGAAAGGACTGAACCAGAAACAGGTAGTGCTGGTTGGGTACAGCCGGGCAGCAGAAGAGTATATTGACCGCATTCAGCAGAACCCTCAGTGGGGATATGTGGTAAGAGGCATTCTGGATGACAATATTACTGCAGGTACCATGTATAAAGGCGTCAAGGTGATCGGAAGAATTGCCAATCTAAACGTGATCCTGCCGGAGAACAGGCTTGACGAGATTGCGATTACACTGGGATTAAGTGAATATTACCGACTGGAGGAGATTGTAGCGCTTTGTGAGAAATCAGGAGTGCATACAAAATTTATTCCGGATTATAATAAGATTATTCCTACGAAACCATATACAGAGGATATTCTGGGACTTCCGGTGATCAATATCCGGTATGTTCCTCTTAGTAATACTTTTAATGCCATGATAAAAAGAATAATGGATATCTGTGGCTCTATTATTGGAATTATTGTGGCGTCGCCGATCATGCTGGTACTATGTGCGCTGATAAAGCTCACTTCTCCTGGACCGCTGATCTACCGTCAGGAACGTGTGGGTCTCCATAATCAGACTTTCTGGATGTATAAATTCCGTTCTATGGAGATTCAGCCGGAGGCAGAGGAGAAGAAAGCATGGACAGTAAAAAATGATCCCAGGGTTACAGCAATCGGCAGATTTATGCGAAGAACCAGCCTTGATGAACTTCCCCAGCTTTTTAATATTTTAAAGGGAGATATGAGTCTGGTAGGGCCAAGACCTGAGAGACCATTTTTTGTGGAAAAGTTCCGTGAAGAGATTCCGAGATATATGGTGAAGCACCAGGTAAGACCCGGGCTGACCGGATGGGCACAGGTAAACGGATACAGAGGTGACACTTCCATCCGCAAGAGGATTGAGTGTGATCTTTACTATATCGAGAACTGGACTGTAGGGCTTGATATCAAGATAATGTTTATGACGATCTTTAAAGGATTCATTAATAAGAATGCGTATTGAGAAAGGAAAGAAAAATGGCAAGACCTGGTAGAAAAAAGAGGACTGCTTTGTTTATTGTGGAAATTATCTGTCTTTTGCTGTTTATTGGCGGATTGTATGTATATGGACAGATTGATTCCAGATTGAACAAGATTGAGACACCTCAGCTGGATGAGAGCAAGATTGTTACGAATGTGACAGCACCACAGATGTCTGGCTATACAACTTATGCACTTTTCGGAATCGACCAGCGTTCCAAGAATGCTGCGCTTGATGCACAGAACAGTGATACCATTATCATTGCAAGTATTAATAATGATACCAAAGAGGTGAAGCTTGCTTCCGTATATCGTGATACTCTTCTGGATATTGGAAATGATACTTATACCAAGGCAAATGCTGCTTACGCATATGGTGGTCCGGAACAGGCCATTTCCATGCTGAATACCATGCTTGACCTGAAAATTACGGATTACGTAACTGTTAATTTTAATGCAATGGTAGCTGCAATAGATGCACTTGGCGGTCTTGATATTCCTCTTTCCTATGCGGAAATGGTGTTTATGAATGACTATTGTATAGAAACTTCCCAGGAGACCGGCAAAAGCTACACGCCAGTAGAACTGCCGGATCCCAAGCCGGAGAACGAGGAGGAAATCCTTGGAACATACCATCTGAATGGTGTACAGTCAGTTTCTTACTGTCGTATCCGTTACACTGCAAGCATGGATATGGGACGTACTGAGCGTCAGCGCCGTGTGATCGGAATGATGGTTGACAAAGCAAAGGCAGCAGGAATTACCACCATTTTCAATATTATGGACGAGGTATTTCCTATGATTTCCACATCCATCACGAAGACTGAGATTCTGAACCTGATTCCGACGCTGATGGGGTATAACATTGCAGATACTACCGGTTTCCCAGCCAAGTACAAATTTGCGGATGTGAAGAAGGCCAGCATGGTTGTTGCAGACACGCTGGAGGATAATGTAAAGGAACTTCATAAGTTTCTGTATGGTGCTGACGAGAATTACCAGCCGTCACAGAACATCGTGGAGGCGAATGCCCGGATCATTGAGCTTGTAGGCGGTGCAGATACCTTGGTTGACCAGTCTCCGATTGCAAGTAATGAAGCAGGAAATTCTTCTGATATTGTATGGCAGGGTGACGGAAGCGGAAACTATGATTACAACGATTATGGTGGAAGCGATTACGACAATAGCTATGATAACAGCTACGACAACAGCTATGATAACAGCTACGACAATAGCTATGACAGCGGAAACGACTATAGTGGAGACGATAGCGGCGATTATAGCGATGGCAGTTATGACAGTGGAAGTGATTCTGGCAGCAGTTACGATAATGGAGGAGACTACAGCGGCGGAGATTATAGTGGAGACAGCTCCGGCGATGGCGGTTTCGAAGATGGAAGCGGATATTGATCAGTAGATAAATATTCCATGATTGAAAATTTAAAGGGACCATCCGAAAGGAAGTGGTCCCTTTTTCGCGAAAAGGATGTGCGCTCTGCCAGCAGTGTTACCATATTGCAAAAGTATATTTATTCGTGCAGAGCCTGAAAGAGGAGAGATACTATGGAAACAGTTGACGTAATTATTCCTGCATACCGTCCGGGAAAAGAATTTGAGAAGTTGTTGGATTCTCTTTCCACACAGAATTATCCAGTGGAAAAAATTCTTGTTATGAATACAGAAGAGAAATTCTGGAACACGGCCTGGGAGAAAAAATTTCCAAAAGTGAACGTGGTACATTTAAAAAAGGCGGATTTTGACCACGGTGGAACCAGATGCCGGGGAGCAAGACTGTCTGATTCAGATATTATGGTATTTATGACTCAGGATGCAGTTCCGGCAGACAGAAATCTGATTGGAAATCTGATCCGTCCACTGCAGGAAAATTCCAAAGTTGGAGCTGCCTATGCAAGACAGCTGGCTCGGGAGGACTGTGCTTACCTGGAAAAATACACCAGAAGATTTAATTATCCGGAAACTTCTTCTATAAAATGGGAAAAAGATACTGGCATATATGGAATAAAAACTTATTTTTGCTCCAATGTGTGTGCAGCTTATAAGAAAAGTATTTATGAGGAAATTGGCGGTTTTGTAAAAAAAGCTATTTTTAATGAAGACATGATCTATGCAGGAACTATGGCAAAGCGGGGATATGGAATTGCCTATGCTGCAGATGCCTGTGTGATCCATTCACACAATTATTCATGCAGACAGCAGTTTCACCGGAATTTTGATCTGGGTGTTTCCCAGGCAGATCATCCGGAGATTTTTGAGGGAGTACCATCAGAGGGAGAGGGACTTCGCCTTGTGAAAAAGAGCCTGGCTTATCTTATAAAAACAGGGCATATCTGGCTGGTTCCCAAGCTGGCAGGGCAAAGTGGCTTCAAATATATGGGATATTTTCTTGGAAAAAGATATAAAAAGCTGCCGAAAAAGGTGATTTTGTTTTGTACTATGAACCGTGAATATTGGAAAAACGAGTAACTGTTCAGTGTTTTTACAGTTATGCACTTCGTGAATAGGGACTGTGGCTATGAAAGGTGACACTTTTTTTCGTGTCACCTTTTCTTAATGAATCTATCACATTTTCAACACAATTGCTTGCTAAACTTGTATCATAAATAAAAGAAAATGTTACAGAATGCTGCAGATTCCAACGTGAACAGCAGCACTGTTTATGAACATAGAAGGGAGCAGAAAATGAGTGATGAATGGAATTGGGGACAGGAGCCAGAGAAAACGGATGGCAGCTCCCAACAGCCAGAGAATACAGATGAATCCGGATCGGCTGCATCGGATCAGACAGCGGCCCCCGAAGATGAATTGAATGAAAATGTAACTTATCATTACAAATATACCAGCAGCAGAAATTCAGATGGTGCAGGAAGCACAGACAATGGAAATTATTACGCTTCCAGCAATAATTCAGATACTTCCGGAAATTCATCCAAAGACAGCGGTTTTGAGTCCCAATCTTCGGAACCCAGATATGCGCATTATCAGGTTGATGAACAGGAGAAGAAGCCTGAGGAAAAAAAGAAAGGAAGACATCACAGACTTCATAATGATAAGGCAGCATCTTCCGGTTTTGGAAGGAAAGCAGGAAATACTATTACGCTGGCTGTGATTTTTGGTCTGGTGGCAGGTCTGGTATTTCAGGCAGTGAATATGGTGTCGGATAAATATTTTAAGAAAGAAACTCAGACTGCAGTAGGGTCTGCAGAGACACTTACTTCTTCAGCATCTGCCAGTACCACGGCAGAAGAAAGCACAGATGCAGGCGAAGGCATCAATGCAGAAATCGTAGCAAATGAAAAAGGTCCCGTTGCAGGGGTTGCCCAGGCTGCAATGCCCTCAGTCGTGGCAATCACTTCAGTAAGCATGCAGGAAATTCGCAGCTTTTTCGGCTATGGAATGGAATATCCCAGTACAGGAAGCGGTTCTGGTATTATTGTCGGAGAGAATGATGATGAACTTCTCATTGCTACCAACAATCATGTAGTGGAGGGCGCTACTACACTGAGTGTCTGCTTTATCGGAAGTGATGTGGTAAGTGCAGAACAGGAAACTGAGAATTATATAAATGGAAATGGAGACTTGAATATTGATGGTGCAGTTTCCGCAAAGATAAAAGGAACTGACGAGGATACAGACCTTGCGGTGATTGCAGTTGAAAAAAGTGACATTCCGGAAGAAACCATGAGCCAGATTAAAATTGCCCAGCTTGGCAATTCGGATGATCTTGCTGTTGGTGAGCAGGTGGTTGCCATTGGTAATGCACTTGGTTATGGTCAGACTGTAACATCTGGCTGGGTAAGTGCCCTGGATCGCACTGTTCAGTCCGATTCCAATACTTATGAGGAGCTGATCCAGACAGATGCAGCAATTAATCCTGGCAACAGTGGTGGTGCCCTTTTAAATATGCAGGGAGAATTGATTGGAATTAACTGTGCCAAAATTGCATCAAGCAGTATAGAGGGAACCGGATATGCCATTCCGATTTCCAAGGCACAGCCCATTCTGGAAGAACTTATGAATCGTAAGACAAGGGATAAAGTTTCAGATGAGTCACAGATTGGCTATCTGGGAGTTAAATTCGCCGATCTTTCCAGAGAAGCGATCCAGATGTATAATATGCCATCTGGTGCATTTGTTATGGATGTGTATCCGGGAGAGGCAGCAGATAATGCCGGAATCCAGAAAAGTGATATTATTACCAAGCTGGATGGCCAGAAGGTTTCAAGTAAGGCTGATATCAACGATAAGCTTCAGTATTATTCAGCTGGTGAAGAAATCGAAATTGAGGTGGCACGGTTAAATAACGGAGAGTATGAGGAATCGACAGTAACTGTTACATTGAGTGCAAGACCGGATGGTAATCAGTAATATGCAAGGGGAGCTGATAAGGCTCCCCTTTTCACATTTTATAAAAAGTTAATTTCTAAATCAGAGAAAAGTATGGTACAATAAGAAAACAAAAATGATTTTTACATAAGATAGGAAAGACTGCTGGTTAGCCTGATAACAGCAGCAGGAAAGGAAATAATTATATGACTGAACATTTTGACGATGAAAAAGACGAAATCATCGATGGCGATATAACAGAGAAGAACGATGATCACGAAGATGACAGCGATTATGAGAAATTCTGTTTTCTCTGTCATCGTCCGGAGAGCCAGGCAGGCAAAATGATCGAGCTTCCTAACAATATACATATCTGTAATGATTGTATGCAGAAAAGCTTTGACACCATGACCCAGCAGATGAATAACGGACTGAATCTGAACGATCTTCTTAATATGCCTAATGTGAGTATGATCAATCTTGGCAGTATTCAGGATGCAATTCCTCGTCCGAAGAAAGTAAAGAAGAAAAAAGAAGATGCCAGGCCAGAGATTGATCTTAAGAAGATCCCGGCACCACATAAGATCAAGGCAAGCCTTGACGAATATGTAATTGGTCAGGAGAGAGCCAAGAAAGTAATGTCTGTTGCTGTCTATAATCATTATAAGCGTGTGGCTACAGACACTATGGATGAGATTGAGATAGAGAAGTCCAATATGCTGATGATCGGACCTACCGGATGCGGAAAGACCTACCTGGTAAAAACTCTTGCCAGACTTCTGGACGTGCCGCTGGCTATTGCAGATGCTACTTCTCTTACAGAGGCAGGCTATATTGGTGACGATATTGAGAGTGTGATCTCCAAGCTTCTTGCTGCAGCAGATAATGATGTGGAGAAAGCAGAGCATGGGATTGTCTTTATTGATGAGATTGACAAGCTGGCCAAGAAAAAGAACACCAATCAGCGTGATGTAAGCGGTGAAGCGGTTCAGCAGGGACTTTTGAAGCTTCTGGAGGGAAGCGAGGTAGAGGTGCCGGTCGGAGCCAACAGCAAAAATGCCATGGTTCCTATGGTAACGGTAAATACCAGAAATATTCTGTTTATCTGTGGAGGGGCATTCCCGGATCTGGAGAATATTATCAAGGAGAGACTGAATAAGCAGGCATCTATCGGCTTTTACGCAGACCTGAAGGACAAATATGACAATGATCCACATATTCTGGAGAAGGTAACAGTAGATGATATCCGTGCATTTGGCATGATTCCGGAATTTATAGGACGTCTGCCGATTATATATACACTGGACGGACTGAATGAGGATATGTTAGTGCAGATCCTGAAGGAACCGAAGAATGCAATTTTGAAACAGTATCAGAAGCTCCTTGCCCTGGATGAGGTGAAGCTGGATTATGAGGAGGATGCGCTTCACGCGATTGCGGTCAAGGCACTGGAGAAGCATACTGGAGCCAGAGGTCTTCGCGCCATTCTGGAGGAATATATGCTGGATATCATGTATGAGATTCCGAAAGATGACAGTATTGGACAGGTGATCATTACCAGAGAATATATTGAAGGTACAGGCGGTCCGAGAATCCTGCTTCGCGGACAGGAAATTCCCCTGATCGGGATGGCTCAGTAGACAGGGAAACAGGTGTTTCATCACTTTGCAGCTGTTCAGGAGACAGCTTTTAGCCGTAAAAGTACTGAATAGTTACAACACTTTTTATATGTAAAGGAGATGGTATTATGGCACGCGATTTTTTTGACGAGTTAAGTGACACAATTACAAGGACAACCAAGGATCTTGGAAAAAAAGCCGGTCAGCTTTATGAGGCACAGAAGATCAGAAGCAAGATTTCCAGTGAAGAGCAGATGGTACAGAAACTGAAAGCAGACATTGGAAATGTGATCTTTGAGAAGTACAAAGAAGGTGCAGAAGTAGAAGAAGCTCTTAAAGGGTTCTGTGAAGAGATTGAGCAGCATCTGGATATTATTGACGGATATAAGGATGCAGCAGCGGAGATGAAGGGACGGAAAATCTGTCCGGCATGTGGAAAATCTGTAGACAGAAGTGTCTCCTTTTGTCCATACTGTGGCTCTGTATGCCCGACTCCGGAACCAGAGAAAGCTGAGGGCGATGTGGTGGACACTGAGACTGCAGAACCTGTAGAAGAGACAGAAGAGAAGCAGGCAGAGAATGAGGCAGGTACAGAGGAAGAAAGGGTCTCAACAGAAACTGAGAAAAGTGGTCAGGATTTTCCAGGTAAATAAGGAGGCTGCATTTATGCTTTCGCTAACAATTGCCGGCGGAATTTTTCTGTTGGATTATAAGATAAAAGAACATATTGACAGTACCCGCCTTCAGGGAAGCAAAGAAGAAGTACTGGGAGGCAGACTGCTCCTTCGGAACTGTCACAATAAAGATAAGATTCTTGGTAAGGTAAAAATCGGCAGGGAGAATTGCCAGGAGCTTGCAGCAGCCGGTATGGGCTGTGTGGCAGGGGAATACTGGCACCAGCTTCTCCACGGCGGAAATAAGCTTAGCAGAGCCGGTCTTGCCATGATCCTGGGTGGTGGAATGTCCAACTACACAGACCGTCGAAATAAAGGATATGTTACAGATTATGTGAGCCTGAATGTGAAGAAAAAAGAAATTCGTAAGATCGTATTTAATCTGTCTGACGTATGTATTGCTGCAGGTACCATTCTGTGGGCAGCAGGAAATTTATTTTCATATAGGAAAAAATAATCTGAGACAGAAAACAAAAGACACCTGGCACAGTGCGCTAGGTGTCTTTTGTTTTTCGGGAGAGCAGTGAGGGAGGATAAGGCTGCTTTGTATCTGTGCGTTCCAGCAGATAATCTACACTTACATTATAGAAGTCTGCAATTTTGCATAAGACATCAGGAGGGATGATTCTTTCCCCTCGTTCATAACGTGAGTAGGTACGCTGGATCACATTGAGATAGTGAGCCATATATTTCTGTGTCAGATCATGATCTTCCCGCAGCTCTCTGATTCTTTTGTACGTCATATTTCATTTCTCTGGTGTAAAAGTATAAATAGTATCAGCCGTCAGCCACAGGTGGATAACGGTTGATTTCATTATAAATTGCGGTTCCCTTGGAATAGTTAAAAAGACCAAAATGGACTAAGAACAAATCTATGCCGGAATCCTAAAAGATACAAAAATATATTTTTTAAATTTTTCAAATTTTTTTGAAAATTAGTGTTGACATTTGACTGAATGTGTTGTATTATAATCAAGCAGTCGCGAGAGAGCGATTGAAACATAAGAAATGCAGGAGTGGCGGAATTGGCAGACGCGCAGGCTTCAGGTGCCTGTGGTCGCAAGATCGTGTGGGTTCAAGTCCCATCTCCTGCATTATTTTTTTTCTTTTGTTACGAATACCAGAGTTGCGTATAAGGTTGGCTGTGAGGCACAGGATGTCTCTTTTATTCAGACTCGGATCCAGTAGCTTTTTTCTGTTGTGCAATTTTTTTAAGCACAACAGAATTTTTTTTTGCTCATATTTTGTTGAAAAAAGCATTTTGCTATGATACAATCTTGAAGATTTAGGATAAAATAAGAAAGAAAATGACATAAGAAAGGGAGATTGTATGAAAGCATTTCTGATATTAGAAGATGGCCATGTATTTACAGGAACCAGCATTGGTTCTGCAAGGGAAGTCATCAGCGAGATCGTTTTTAATACTTCCATGACCGGTTATCTGGAAGTAATGACAGACCCGTCTTACGCAGGACAGGCGGTATGCATGACCTATCCATTAATAGGAAATTACGGAATCTGTTATGATGACCAGGAATCCACCAGACCGTGGATCGACGCATTTATCGTACGTGAATTATCCCGTGTTCCAAGCAATTTCAGAAGCGTTGATACCATTCAGCATTTCTTGACTAAGCATGATATTCCTGGAATCGCAGGAATCGACACCAGAGCTCTTACCAAGATCCTCCGTGAGAAAGGTACCATGAACGGTATGATCACAGTGGATGAAAATTATGACTTAAACGCAATTCTCCCCAAGTTAAAAGCATATACAACTGGTAAAGTAGTGGAAAAAGTAACCTGCCGTGAGAAAGAAATCCTTCCTGGAAATGGTCCGAAGGTAGCCCTCATGGATTTTGGTGCGAAACGTAATATTGCCCGTTCCTTGAACAAGCGCGGATGTCAGGTAACTATTTACCCGGCTCTTACACCGGCCGAGGAGATCCTTGGAGATCATCCGGACGGAATCATGCTCAGCAATGGCCCTGGAGACCCGAAAGAATGCGCTTCTATTATTAAAGAAGTAAAGAAACTTTACGATTCCGATGTTCCGATTTTTGCAATCTGTCTTGGACATCAGCTGATGGCACTTGCAACAGGCGGAGATACCTATAAGATGAAATATGGTCACCGCGGTGGAAACCATCCGGTAAAAGACCTTACAACAGGCAGAGTTTACATCTCTTCCCAGAATCATGGCTACGTAGTAGATGCCAAGGACCTTGAGGAGAAAAACATTGCTCATCCTGCATTTGTGAACGTAAATGACGGAACAAACGAAGGAATGGCATACGTTGGAAAGAATATTTTCACTGTACAGTTCCATCCGGAGGCATGCCCGGGACCGCAGGATTCCAGTTACCTGTTTGACAGATTTATGGATATGATGGGAGGAAATAAATAATGCCAAGAAATAAAGACATTAAAAAAGTACTTGTTATTGGTTCAGGTCCGATCATCATCGGCCAGGCAGCAGAGTTTGACTACGCAGGAACACAGGCCTGCCGTTCCCTGAAAGAAGAAGGTCTGGAGGTTGTTCTTCTGAACTCCAATCCGGCTACAATCATGACAGATAAAGATATTGCAGACCGTGTTTACATTGAGCCTCTTACCGTAGAAGTGGTAGAGCAGCTGATCCTGAAAGAGAAGCCAGACAGCGTTCTTCCTACCCTGGGCGGTCAGGCAGGTCTGAACCTTGCCATGGAGCTGGATGAGAAAGGCTTCCTGAAAGAACATAATGTAAGACTGATCGGTACTACAGCCCAGACCATTAAGAAAGCTGAGGATCGTCAGGAATTCAAAGATACCATGGAGAAAATCGGCGAGCCGGTTGCAGCCTCCAAGGTCGTTACCACAGTAGAGGATGGTCTTGCATTTACCAATACCATTGGCTATCCGGTTGTTCTTCGTCCTGCTTACACCCTTGGCGGAAGCGGCGGCGGAATTGCCCACAATGAATACGAGCTTCGTGAGATCCTGGAGAATGGTCTTCGTCTTTCCCGTGTTGGGGAGGTTCTGGTAGAGCGCTGTATCGCAGGCTGGAAAGAAATCGAGTATGAGGTAATGCGTGACAGTGCAGGAAACTGCATCACTGTCTGCAATATGGAGAACATTGACCCGGTTGGTGTCCACACAGGAGACTCCATCGTAGTTGCTCCGTCCCAGACTCTTGGAGACAAAGAGTACCAGATGCTCCGTACCTCTGCTCTGAACATTATCACAGAGCTTGGAATTACAGGCGGATGTAACGTTCAGTACGCACTGAAACCAGACAGCTTCGAATACTGTGTTATCGAGGTTAACCCTCGTGTAAGCCGTTCCTCTGCACTTGCAAGTAAGGCAACTGGTTACCCGATCGCAAAGGTTGCAGCGAAGATCGCACTTGGATATACACTGGATGAGATCCCAAATGCCATCACTGGAAAAACATACGCAAGTTTCGAGCCGATGCTTGACTACTGTGTTGTTAAGATCCCGAGACTTCCATTTGATAAATTTATCACAGCTAAGAGAACCCTTACCACTCAGATGAAAGCTACCGGTGAGGTTATGAGTATCTGCCATAACTTTGAGGGTGCTCTTATGAAAGCAATCCGTTCCTTGGAGCAGCATGTTGACAGTCTGATGTCTTACGATTTTACACAGCTTACAGATGAGGAACTGCTGGATGAGCTGGCAATCGTGGACGACCGCAGAATCTGGAAGATTGCAGAAGCAATCCGCCGTGGTATGCCGCAGTCCATGCTTCATGACATTACCCAGATCGACATCTGGTTCATTGACAAGCTGGCAATCCTTGTTGGAATGGAAAATGCCCTGAAGACCAGAAAACTTACCAAAGAGCTTCTTTTGGAAGCAAAACGTATGGAGTTCCCGGACTACATCATTGCCCGTCTTACAGGCAAAACAGAAGAAGAGATCAAAGATCTTCGTGCAGATTACGGTATCAAGGCTGCTTATAAGATGGTAGATACCTGTGCAGCAGAGTTTGCAGCTGCAACTCCATATTACTATTCTGTATATGGTGATGAAGGCACTGAGAATGAGGCAATTGCCACACCGGATAAGAAAAAGATCCTGGTACTTGGCTCCGGCCCGATCCGTATTGGACAGGGTATTGAGTTTGACTTCTGCTCTGTACACTGTACCTGGGCTTTTGCAAAAGAAGGATATGAAACTATCATTATCAACAACAACCCAGAGACAGTTAGTACAGACTTTGATATTGCAGATAAACTGTATTTCGAGCCTCTTACACCGGAAGATGTTGAGAATATTGTAAATATTGAGAAACCGGACGGAGCTGTTGTACAGTTCGGTGGACAGACCGCCATCAAGCTGACAGAAGCCCTTACCAAGATGGGCGTAAAGATCCTTGGAACATCTGCTGAGAATGTAGACGCTGCTGAGGACCGTGAGCTGTTCGATGAAATCCTGGAGAAATGTCAGATCCCGAGACCGAAGGGACACACTGTATTTACCGCAGAAGAAGCGAAGAAAGCAGCAAATGAGCTGGGCTATCCGGTTCTGGTTCGTCCTTCCTACGTACTTGGCGGACAGGGCATGAGAATTGCTGTAAGCGATGAGGATGTGGAAGAGTACATTGGTGTGATCAACCAGATTGCACAGGAGCATCCGATTCTTGTTGACAAGTACCTGATGGGAAAAGAAATCGAGGTTGATGCCGTTTGCGATGGCGAGGACATCCTGATTCCTGGTATTATGGAGCATATTGAGCGTGCCGGAATCCACTCCGGTGACAGTATTTCCGTATATCCGGCAAGAACCATCAGCGAGAAAGCCAAAGAGACTATTGCAGAGTACACCAGACGTCTTGCAAGAGCACTTCATGTAGTGGGTATGATCAATATCCAGTTCATCGTTCTTGGGGATGATGTATATGTAATCGAGGTTAATCCACGTTCCAGCCGTACCGTACCTTACATCAGCAAAGTTACCGGAATCCCGATTGTACCGCTGGCAACCAAGGTAATCCTTGGATACAAACTGAAAGATATGGGCTATGAGCCTGGTCTTCAGCCAGAGGCAAAACACATTGCCATCAAGATGCCGGTATTCTCCTTCGAGAAGATCCGCGGCGCTGATATCAGCCTTGGACCGGAGATGAAATCTACCGGTGAGTGCCTTGGTATTGCAGAGACCTTCAATGAGGCTCTTTACAAAGCATTCCTTGGAGCTGGAATCCGTCTGCCGAAGTATAAGAACATGATCATGACTGTAAGACCGGAAGAGCAGGAGGACGCTGTACCGATCGCTAAGAGATTTGAGGCACTTGGATACCGTATCTATGCCACAAGAGGAACAGCCAATACTCTGAAAGAGCATGGTGTTAAGGTGATCCGTACCAACAAGCTGGAGCAGCCTGCACCGAACCTTATGGACTTGATTCTTGGTCATAAGATTGATGTGGTTATTGATATCCCATCCCAGGGTGTTGAGCATCAGAAGGATGGTTTCGTGATCAGACGTAATGCTATTGAGACGGGAGTAAACGTTCTTACCAGCCTCGATACTGCAGAGGCTCTGGTAACAAGTCTGGAAAACACAGATGCTAACAAGCTGAGCCTGATTGATATTGCGACTATTGCAAGAAGGTAATAAACACGCTCTAAGACATTAAACAAAGGCTAAATTTTGCGAAAAATGCAAAATACAAGTTTACGAAAGCAAAGTTGTGTAATATACTAAAGAGGACGGAGAAGTTCAGGTCTCCGTCCTCATTTTGTTGAAGTTAGAAAGGGGTAGAAATGGATATTATCGAACTTTTAAAGGTAATTTTCCTGGGTATTGTTGAGGGAATTACTGAGTGGCTCCCTATCAGCAGCACCGGGCATATGATCCTGGTTGATGAATTTATTCATTTGAATGTTTCACAGGATTTTATGGACGTATTTCTGGTTGTAATCCAGCTTGGAGCCATCCTTGCAGTTGTTGTTTTGTATTGGAATAAGCTGTGGCCTTTTTACATAAAGAAGCTTCCAAGAAGAACCCAGATGGCTATTGCGAAGAAGCCCAAATGGGCACAGGTGATCCTGAATTTTGTGGAGCGCTTCTGCGATAAAGAGAAATGGGTGCTGTGGTTTAAGATTGTGGTAGCATGTCTGCCGACCATTGTGATCGCACTTCCGTTTGATGATTTCATTGAAGAACATTTTAATAACTATGTGGTTGTTGCCATTGCACTGATCGTCTATGGTGTTCTGTTTATTATTGTGGAAAACTATAATAAAAGCAGAGAGCCGCAGTGCACAAGTCTGGAAGATTTATCTTTCAAGACGGCGTTTCTCATCGGCTGTTTTCAGGTGCTTTCCGTTATTCCAGGAACATCCAGATCTGGTTCTACCATCATTGGAGGAATCCTGGTTGGTACTTCCCGTACCGTTGCAGCTGAGTTCACCTTCTTCCTTGGAATCCCGGTTATGTTCGGAGCCAGCCTTCTGAAGATTGTGAAATTCGGTTTTGGATTTACCGGTACAGAGGTGCTGATTCTGGTGATCGGTATGGTGGTAGCGTTTGTAGTTTCTATCCTGGCAATCAAGTTCCTGATGGGCTATATCAAGAAACATGATTTCAAGGCATTTGGATGGTACAGAATCGTACTTGGTGCGCTGGTTTTGGTTTACTTTATTGGTAAGATTTTACTGGCATAAATTACATATAAGAAATTTCGGCGTCAGCCTGCAGGGGAAAATTTGCAGGTTGGCGTTTTTGCTATTTAATGTGTTGGTCATTATCCCGGACGCGATTTCACAATGTATATTCACCGCCGCGCGTCGCAACGTTCCGGCAAGCTAATGACTAACTGCGACTAAGACGCTCAGGAAAGCCTTCGCGCCTAAGTCTCCGTAAGTCATGGATCTCGCCTCCACTAAAACCGCTCCTAAAATGCGCGGCTTGCGAATATACATTGCAAAATCGCTGGTTACTGGAAAGGGAAGAAAGAAACAGTAACGACAACAACGGGGGTGGGGTGAAGTAGTTGGTATCCCGCAACTTTATTGTTTTTTGCCAATCTATCATTGCCAAGAAAGTATCGGGAAACCAATCACTCCCCCTCCCCCTCTGTCGAAAGTTCCTACGCACAAATAAGTCCCAGCCAGTACACAGCATTCGGGCAATGGTGATTGCTCTAGCGAGCCATTTCAGGCGCGGTTTTAGCGTAGGCGAAATCCACTGCTTACGGAGACTTAATCGTGAAGGCTCTCCTGAACGATTTAGTCGCAGTTAGCAGTTAGTTCGCTGGAGCGTTGCGCCGGCGAGTGAGCAATCACCATTGCCCGAATGCGTCCGCCTTGAACAACTTTCAACACATTAAATAACAAGTTAAGGTATTTTCTTGTATGTGAAAATAGGCTATAATATAAATAATTCAAGCAAAGTAAACGAGGTGTACTATGGGAAAATATATAATGGCATTGGACCAGGGAACTACCAGTTCCAGATGTATTTTATTTGATAAAAAGGGAAATATGTGCAGCGTAGCACAGAAAGAGTACAAACAGTATTACCCGAAGCCAGGCTGGGTGGAACATGATCCGAAGGAAATCTGGTCCTCCCAGATTTCAGTGGCTACAGAAGCCATGAGTAAGATCAGTGTAGATGCAGAGGATATTCACGCTATCGGAATCACGAATCAGCGAGAGACTACGATTGTGTGGGATAAGAAGACAGGAGAGCCGGTTTATCCGGCAATTGTATGGCAGTGTCGCAGAACAGCTGATATGATTGAGAAGATGGAAAAAGACGGCATGTCAAAGTTGGTTCGAAAGAAAACCGGTCTGATTCCGGACGCCTATTTTTCCGGAACGAAACTGAAATGGATCCTGGATCATGTAGAAGGTGCCAGAGAGCGTGCGAAGAATGGGGAACTTCTCTTTGGAACAGTAGATACCTGGCTGATCTGGAAATTGACAAAAGGGAAAGTTCATGTGACGGATTACACCAACGCTTCCAGAACCATGCTTTTTGACATCCATGAGAGAAAATGGGATAAAGAGATTCTGGAATACCTGGATATCCCAGAGTGCATGCTGCCGGAAGTGAAGCCAAGCAGTTGTATTTATGGTTATACCAATGAGAACCTGATCGGGGGCAGAATCCCAATTGCCGGGGCGGCAGGAGACCAGCAGGCAGCTCTTTTCGGACAGTGTTGCTTTGAGTCAGGTGATGTAAAGAATACATATGGTACCGGCTGCTTTATGCTTATGCATACAGGAGATAAGGCAGTAGAGTCAAAGAACGGACTTCTTACCACCATCGCAGTGAAAGCAGACGGAACACCGGGATATGCCCTGGAGGGAAGTGTTTTCGTGGCAGGTGCTGCTATTCAGTGGCTGAGAGACGAAGTGGGAATTCTGGAGAGTTCCCCGGATTCTGAGAAATATTGTCTGTCAGTGCCGGACACAAACGGCGTATACGTGGTTCCTGCGTTCACAGGTCTCGGTGCACCATACTGGGATCAGTATGCAAGAGGCGCTATCCTTGGTCTTACCAGAGGCGCAGGAAAATCTCATCTGGTGCGTGCCACGGTAGAGTCCCTGGCCTATCAGGTACACGACGTTCTGGAAGCCATGGAGAAGGATTCTGGCATTGATCTCAGCGCCCTCCGCGTAGACGGTGGCGCCAGCGCCAATAACTTCCTCATGCAGTTCCAGGCTGACCTTCTCGACACTCAGGTAGTCCGCCCTAGCTGCATCGAAACCACCGCCCTTGGCGCCTCTTATCTTGCAGGGCTCGCCACCGGTTTCTGGAAAGACGCCTCCGAAGTAAAAAGCAACTGGCAGATCGGCCGTCAGTTCACCCCACAGATGACAGAAGAGGAGCGTAAGAAGAAGCTGAAAGGGTGGAAGAAGGCTGTGAAGTGTACGTTTGAGTGGGCGAAGGATGAAGAAGAATATAAGTAAAAAATGCCACATAATCAGGAATTTATTTTTACACTTTACAATAAACGTGTGATTTAAAATCCACTTTAACATGTATAATAAAGAAAATAGATCTGACCATAGAGCAATTTCAGGTTTCCCAGAATCTCCTTTCTGCTCTATGGACAGTCTTTCAAGAAAGTAGCATTTACTTTGATCAAGACAGTTACTTTGAATAGGAATCAGCAGCTGACAGAAGAACAGAGTCGGCAAATTGAAAAAGCCACTAAAAGAGAAATTGTTAAGTTAAAAATGATTGTTTAAGAGGGGGAATTTTATTCTGCTTTCTTATACTTAATATAATTCACCACCATCATCGCTAACTTAAACGTTAACGCATCCTCAAAGGTTCGGATATCCAGCCCGAATTTTTTCTGCAGCTTTTCGAAGCGGTACACCAGTGTATTTCGGTGTACGTAAAGCTGTCTGGAGGTTTCGGAAAGATTCAGGTTGTTTTCGAAGAAGGTGCGGATGGTAGCGAGTGTTTCGTCATCAATAGAATCCAGAGTCTCTTCTTTGAAAAACTCATCGATAAACATCTCGCAGATCTCCACCGGCAGTTGATAAATAAGACGTCCGATTCCCAGGCGGTTATATCCGAAAACATTTTTGCCAGTATAGAAAATCTTGCCCACTTCCAGGGCAGTTCTCGCTTCCTTATAAGCATCCGGGAGCTGCTTTAGGTCATCTGCAATATTGCTGTAGGAAACCCAGGCGGAAGTCATGGCCTCTGTATTCAGCATGTCCACCAGCATATGGGCAATATCATCCAGATCGGAATAATCCTCAGAAGGCTGGAGCTCACGGAGAATAATAATTCCGGAATCGTCGATAGCAGTAATAAAATCTCTTGTCTTAGCTGCAAAAATATTACGGATGGTAGCCAGGGCATTTTCGTCCTTGCTCTGTTTGGTCTCCACCAGGAAAACAGCACGCCGTACAGTGGTTGTAATATGAAGCTTTTTCGCACGGTTAAAAGCGTCTACCTCAGAATAGGAGCCAAGGAGAAGATTCTGCATAAATACGTTTTTGTCGCTCTTTTCCATGTAAGCGGTAAGCAGGCTCTCAATCTGGCAGACAGCCAGTTCCCCGATGGTGGAAGCGGCCTCTGAATTTCCCCATACAATCAGGATATACTGAAGCTGGTGACTCTCTGTCACTTTATACAGCCGGCAGTTCATATTGGAAATACACAGCGCCTCATCTTCCTTAAATTCTTCCAGCTTCTCTTCAGATGGAAGGGCTCTGTCGCAGGTGCTGATATAAATAGTGTTATCTAAATTTACAAGGCAGAAATCCAGATGACTGATATTCTTCCAGTCTTCCAGACATTTCTGGAGAATCTGAAGTAATTTCATAGGTGTGCTCCTTTAGTAGAAAAGTAATAAAGTTTGCTCAAGGTGTGCGTTCACACGAAGCGCGTCCGGCGTCTGTGGCTTGGACTTGCTAAGTGTCTGGGTGTGCATTCGCACTAAATTCGCACTGCACCTGTGGGCTTACGCTCATTAAGTGCTCATAGTATACCACAAAAAAGCCCCAGGGGAAAACCCCTGAGGCCTAACTAAATTCATTCTTCTAAATATTAGTTGCAGATAGTAAGCTCTGTCTCTTTATCAAAGAAGTGAGATTTCTCCATATCGAATGCGAATTTGATTGTATCGCCTGTCTTGGAGTTTGTACGAGGATCAACTCGTGCTGTAACCTGAGTTCCGTTTACATCGAAGTACAGGAATACTTCAGCACCAAGAAGCTCATAAACTTTAACGGTAGATGTCATTGGAACGCTTGGAGAAGCTTCGATGAACATCTGGGAATCATGAATATCCTCTGGACGGATACCAAGAACAACTGTCTTGCCAACATAACCGCCGTCTTTCAGCACTTTCGCTTTCGCTGCCGGGATAACGATGTCATACTCACCAACTTTAGCAATAAGGTCGCCGCCTTTTTCAGCAATCTGAGCGTCAAGGAAGTTCATCTGCGGGGATCCCATGAATCCTGCAACGAACAGGTTGCCTGGCTGCTCATAAAGGTGCTGTGGTGTATCAACCTGCTGAACAACACCATCTTTCATAACAACGATTCTGGTACCAAGGGTCATAGCCTCTGTCTGGTCATGTGTTACATAGATGATTGTTGCGCCCAGTCTCTGATGGATCTTGGAAATCTCAATACGCATCTGAACACGAAGCTTAGCATCCAGGTTGGAAAGAGGCTCATCCATAAGGAATACCTTAGGATTACGAACGATAGCACGTCCCATAGCAACACGCTGTCTCTGTCCACCGGAAAGAGCCTTCGGTTTACGATCAAGAAGTTTCTCAAGGTCAAGGATTCTGGCTGCTTCTCTAACAGCTTTGTCAATCTGATCTTTCGGAACTTTACGAAGTTTCAGACCAAATGCCATGTTATCATATACTGTCATATGAGGATACAGAGCGTAGTTCTGGAAAACCATTGCGATATCACGGTCTTTCGGCTCTACATCGTTCATAACCTTGTCACCAATCTTTAATGTACCACCGCTGATCTCCTCAAGACCTGCGATCATACGAAGTGTTGTAGATTTTCCACATCCAGATGGTCCAACGAAGATGATGAACTCTTTGTCTTCGATTTCAAGGTTGAAATCTTTAACTGCCTGGAAACCATTCGGGTAAGTTTTGTTAATGTGCTGTAATGATAAGCTTGCCATGATTTTTCCTCCAAATTTCTAAATTAATTATTATAATCAAAATTGTTTCGATGCTTTTTTCATCTGATGTTAGTATAGCGAAAACCATCCAAAAGGGCTAGGGCAGAATCGTACAAACTTTTAAACAGTTTCTTGTCAATCTGACGAAAAAGCAGTAGCCTTTGGCGCCCGCTTCTCATTTATGAACATTCCTTGTAGTAATTTTGCATGAAAAAGCTGCTGAAACCAGTCACATTTGCACAAAAACAGGTAGTAGATGTTCAGTCCGCAGCCATGCATGGTCTCATAATTGCCTTGGCCTTTGGCTAAAATGACGTCTGCGCTCTGCAAAAGCTCCCGGGCATGTGCACTGATTCCATGAAACCAGGTGCCTCCCACATCACTGCCATTTCCCAGCACAGGGACAATATCTGTGAGACCGCAGAATTCCGCATCCTCCATAGTAGCGTCGTTTCCGGCAGGCAGACCGCGCACCAGCGCTGTGACCCGTATATTCGGAAATGTTTTCTTCAGCATCTGAATGGCAATCTTATCAAGGACGATTTCGCCGCAGTTATCGGTAATATATACAACATTTGATGCTTTTTTCATGTCCTGGCAGAAAGTCCTGTATTCCTGTTCATCCAGTTCATCTTTGTTTTCACTTTTAATAAGAGATAGTGCAGTTTCCTTGCTGACTTCCGGAAGCGCGGTAAAATCAATATAGTTGCCAGTGCGGGCGTAAATAAGTGCAGCCCTTAATGGATCCGCAGAATAGCGGATGGCAGAGAGAAGATCTTCTTCCAGATCCAGCATAAGCTGATCGTACTCTCTGTTAATCCCGGAAAAATCCTCCATGGGAACACCCCAGAAGGAACAGTAGAACTTTTTCAGCTCTGTGGAAATGCTGGGAACGCAGTCCTCCTCCTTTGGCTGGTCAAAACGTCGGCGGATTTTTTCCATATATTGTTTCTTCCTGTCCTCATCGTCAAAATGACGGATTTTAGCTTCCTGCTTGCGAAGCTGACAGGTCATACATTTTGGATTTAATTTCATAGATGCCTCCTTTGTAATAAACTCTGAAAAGAAGTTATCAGTTAAAAAATATTATAACAGAAATCATGAAATCGGAAAACAGTATGAAAAAATAATCTTGTATTAAATTTCTCAGATTGATATGATTCAATTAAAATGGATAAGATTCAGTGTAATTAAAGAAATGCTCAGTAACGGGAGAGTACAAATGTGGAAAAAACTATTGAATAGAATCTTTGAATGTAAAAATTATGCTTAAAGTTGGAGGTATAGCCGTGAATAGAAGTGGCTATACCTCTTTATTATCTATTGGCATCTGTAAGCTGTTGTATAAGTTAGTTTATGGCTGCATTTGCAAACTCTGTGGTAACCAACTGTTCGTAATCCACCCGTTTTTCCAATTCTCCGGCACTTTCCAGAATATCCTGCAGCAGCTCAAAGCTATCTTTTTCAAATACCAGATTTTCTTTCCAGGTATCCTGCTCATAATAACGCTTGACAATTGTGGTAAGGGTATCCATATCTGTTTCCGGGAATTGAGGGGAAATCACCTGCGCAATTTCCTCAGGGGAATGGCTTTGTACATAGTCCATGCCTTTTTGAAGGGCGTTTGTGAAGCTCTGGATAATCTGTGGGTTTTCGTTAAGAAAGCTGGTCTTTGCACTGTAAGAGGTATAGGGGACATAGCCGGAATCCACGCCCAGAGAAGCCACTACATAGCCTTTTCCTTCTTTTTCCAGGGCGGTTGCAGAAGGCTCAAATTCAACAGTAAAATCTGCTGACATGTCGCCGGTAAATGCAGCTGCAGTGGAACCAAAATCAATACTCTGGTCGATTTCCAGATCCGACGCCGGATCAATATTATGATTCTTTAAAATGTACTCAAATACCATTTCCGGCATGCCACCTTTACGACCGCCAAGAACTCTCTTATCTCTCAGATCATCCCATGAGAAATCCGGCATTTCTTCCCTTGCCACAAGGAAGTTTCCAGCCCTCTGGGTGAGCTGTGTGAAATTCACAACCGGATCAGTGGCACCTTCCTGATAGGCATAGATAGATGCCTCGGCCCCCATAAATCCAATATCAGCTTCTCCGGAAATGACAGCAGTCATAGTCTTATCCGCACCAAATCCTGTGACAAGTGTCAGATCCAGCCCTTCCTCTGCGAAATACCCTTCTTCAATCGCCACATATTGCGGTGCATAGAAAATTGAATGCGCCACTTCGTTTAAGGTAACCTTTGTAAGCTCCTCTTTTGATTCTCCATCCTTTGCAGCAAAGACTGTGGCTGGCAGTGCAGTTACTGCAAGAATCACAGCTGCTGCCAGTGAGATCCATTTTTTATTCTTCATACAGAGACTCCTTTTTGACTTCTGCTGTTAGGATATGCAAAATATGGGAAAGATGTTCGTAATAAGTATATTGCAAAGCTTAAAAAGAGGGTCGAGAAAAGTTATTTACCTGCCTTTTCTGATAAAATTTGTAATTGAATTTTTAACTTTCCTAACAGTTAAAAAATATGAAATGTATTTAACAACAATTCAATTGTGCTCATCTGTCAATTCTGCTATGCTTTAATCACAAAAGCTTTTGGAATTTCAATCAGGAGAAAAATAAAATGAATATTGGAAATGTGATTAAAAAATATAGAAAAGAATTAGGTTACACGCAGGAAGAAATGGCAAACCGTCTGGGAGTAACCACTCCGGCGGTGAATAAGTGGGAAAATGGGAACTCCAATCCTGATATTGAATTGTTAGCTCCTATTGCAAGATTACTGCATATTTCCATTGATACCCTGCTGTCTTTTCGCGAAAATCTGACTGACTTTGAAATCGAAGAGTTGATCCACAAAATGGACAAAATGTTTTCTGAGGAAGGCTTTGAGAAGACTTATCAGTGGGCTGTAAATACCATAAAAGAATATCCAAACTGCAATCTGCTGATCTGGCAGATTGCGGTAATGCTTGATTCGCGCCGGATCATTGGCATGTGCGAGAATCCGGACAGGTACGATGAGCAGATCAATTCCTGGTACGAAATGGCGCTGAGTGATAAAGATGAAAAAATTCAGCACTATGCAGCTGATTCCCTGTTCGGCTTCTATTTGCGAAAAAAGAATTATGAAATGGCAGAAAAATATTTAAACTATTTTTCCGATTATGATCCCATGAAAAAGGTGAAGCAGGGACAATTATATATGAAGCAGGGGAAAAAAGAAGAGGCATTTGAGATGCTGGAAAAGGCTGTTTTTTCAGAGTATACCACCTTGAATTTGGCTTTTGGAATCATGATTACTAAGGCTCTTGAGGAAAAAGATCATGGATACGCAAGGTTTCTGGCAGAGAAAATGTGTACATTAGCTTCAGGATTTGATATGGGAAAATACAATGAATGTGCAGCAATGTTGAATGTTGTGACCGCAGAGAACAATGTGGAGGGTACTTTCCAGGTTGCAAAGCAATTGCTGAACAATGTGGATACCATATGTGATTTTCAGGAATCCCAATTATACAAACATATGAAATTCCAGGAAGTTGAAAATCCATATACGGAAGAAATGAAAAAAGAATTGCTGGAAGGCTTCAGAAACGCAGAAGAGTTTGCTTATATGAAAGGATATGAACCCTGGGAAAAATTGTTATCAGGGAATTAAAATTATCACTTTCCTTAAAATGGTTGTATATAAAAAAAGAACGATGTATAGTATATGCAAGGTTTTTTCTTTTATTCAAAATCATGAACATGCTTATGTGGCAAATAGAGTATAGAAAGACAAACGAGGAGTGACAACAATGGAAACAATCACAAGAGACGAGGCTTTTGCATTACTAAAAAAATACAACAAGGATCCATTTCATATCCAGCATGCATTGACTGTGGAAGCTGTCATGAAATGGTATGCAAACGAACTGGGATATGGAGAGGATGCTGAATACTGGGGAATCGTAGGGCTTCTTCACGACATTGATTTCGAGCTTTATCCGGAAGAGCATTGCCTGAAAGCACCGGAAATGCTTCGCGAGGCAGGGGTAGGCGAAGATGTGATACACAGTGTGGTATCTCACGGATATGGAATAACCGTAGGCTGCGGTGTAACAATCGATGTAGCACCGGAACAGGAGATGGAAAAAGTGCTTTTTGCAGCAGATGAACTTACCGGATTGATCTGGGCAGCAGCATTAATGCGTCCGTCCAAGAGCACTAAGGATATGGAACTGAAATCCTTGAAGAAAAAGTACAAAAGCAAAGGTTTTGCAGCAGGCTGCTCCAGGGAAGTAATTGAGCGCGGTGCGCAGCAGCTTGGCTGGGACCTGGAAAAACTGCTGACTATGACACTGCAGGCAATGGCAGCCAGTGAAGATACGATTAATGCGGAACTGGAAAATGCCTGAATGTTGTTTTACAATCGAATGAATTACTATGCAGTATATCAGTCAACTATGGTATACTGCATCATTTCATAATGTAATCTGCATCCTTCTGTAATGTCAAATGGCAGAAGCGCTCTTGCTACCAGCTTCAGTTCTTCCTCGGGAAGATCTGTCCTGCGCAGATGAGCGTAGTCGCCGTCAATAGATTCTACAATATAATCACAAATTAACATAGAAATTATCCCTCTGGTTTGTATTATTTATATGCTTATAGAATACCACAGAGAAAAACGTTTTTCAAACACCAATTCAGGTGCTATAATAGAATTCACAGATGAAAAAATTATCAGTGAATAGTAACAGGAAATGAGGTATCAAAAATGTCAGCATTAACAATCAGCCCGGAGGATGAAAAAAGAGTAAAAGGAATGGGCTTTCTGAATAACAGAGGAACCGATCTGTTTTCTGCAAGAGTTCTCACGACAAATGGAAAAGTAACTGCAGCACAGCATCGCTGTATGGCAGATGCAGCAGAAAAATTCGGAAACGGTGAGCTTTTGTATACCACCAGACTCTCTGTGGAAATCCCAGGAATTCCTTATGACAAGATTGAAGAATTTCAGAAATTTATAGCGAAGGAAGGCCTGGTAACAGGTGGAACAGGGGCTAAGGTACGTCCTGTAGTGTCCTGCAAAGGAACTACATGCCAGTATGGACTTCTGGATTCCTATGCAGTATCAGAAGAAATTTACAGACGTTTTTATGAAGGCTACAGGGAGGTTGCACTTCCGCATAAATTTAAGATTGCAGTGGGTGGCTGTCCGAATAACTGTGTGAAACCAGACCTGAATGATGTAGGAATTATTGGACAGAGAATTCCAAACGTCAATGCAGATGTATGTAAAGGCTGCAAGAAATGTGCCATTGAGGCTGCCTGTCCAAACAAAGTGGCAAAGGTGGTTGATGGGAAGATTCAGATTGACAAAAACATATGTAAAAACTGCGGCCGCTGTGTTGGAAAATGTCCGTTCCATACCATTGAGGACGGCGCTTACGGCTATAAGATATACATAGGTGGACGCTGGGGTAAAAAAGTATCTCAGGGAAAAGCCCTTGGCCGGATTTTTACATCCAAAGAAGAAGCCCTGGATGTAATTGAAAAGGCCATTCTTTTCTTCCGTGACAATGGAATAAAGGGAGAACGTTTTGCGGAGACTATTGAGAGAATTGGCTTTGAAAATGTGGAGAAGCAGCTGTTGGAGCAGCTGTGAAAAGACGTTACCCGGGAGAGTCATTACAATTGGTGGAAATGCTCTGCACAGATAAAATAGAATTTGGAGGAAATATAACATCTATGAATACAAGAGAACAGATCCATGCATTATCTGAGGAAATGCTTGAAAATCTTGGAAAGCTGGTTGCCGTTGATTCCCAGCTTGGCACCCCGTCAGAGGGGAAACCTTTCGGAGAAGGACCGGCAGAGGCACTTGAGATCGGGCTTGAAATTGCCAGAGAGCTTGGTTTTAAAACCGTAAATCTTGATAATTACTGTGGTTACGCCGAAATGGGAGAAGGCGAGGAAATCGTAGGTATTGCAGGTCATCTTGATATTGTACCTGTAGGTGGTGACTGGACCTACGATCCATTTAAGCTGACACGAGATGGCGACCATGTATACGGACGTGGAACTACAGATGACAAAGGACCTGTAATTGAAGCTCTCTATGCGATGAAACTTCTAAAGGATTCCGGTGTGAAACTGAACAAAAGAGTCCGTCTGATCATGGGATGCAATGAGGAGACCGGTTCCAAATGTATGGCACATTATAATGAGGTAGAGGAAGAGTTATCCTGCGGCTTTACACCTGATGCAAATTTCCCATGTATTCATGGTGAAAAAGGCTATATGTCCATGATGGCATATTCCAAAAATACCAGAATTATCTCCATGAATGGTGGCTTTGTTTCTAATGCAGTATGCGATAACTGTACCACTGTGATTCCGGCGGAAGCTGGTCTTAAGGAGAAACTGGAGCAGATGCTTTCCGAAACAAAACTGCAGGAATATAAAGTTACGGAAGCCGAAAACCAGATCACCATTTATGCAAAAGGCGTACCGGCTCATGCCAGCACCCCGACACTTGGTATCAACGCAGCAGGTGTTACCATGGAATGTCTTGCAAAGGCAGGCTTTGAAGACGATTTTGTTAAATTTTATAATCAGCACATTGGAACTGCCTGTGATGGCTCCGGTGTTGGCCTTAAAATTGCCGATGAATTTGGTGAGCTGACCTTCTGCAATGGAATCGTAAAAACAGAGAATGGTGTGATTTCCTGCACCATCGACATCCGTGTACCTGTAACCTTCAAAAAGGATAATATTCTGAATCGTATAGAGGGTAATCTGGAAGATGAAAATGGCCGTATTGAGGTGGGGGAAATCGGTAATCCGTTGTTCTTCCCAAGAGAATCTCCACTGGTAAAGGCCCTGTACAAGGCTTATGTGGATGTGACAGGCGACACAGAGAACGAGCCAATGGTAATTGGCGGCGGTACCTATGCCAAATCTCTGAAAAATATTATTGCATTTGGTCCGGAAAAGCTGGGTGTGGATTATCGTATTCACGGTGCAGATGAGTTCATTCTTGTTTCCGAGATGGAAGAGGCTGTGGAAGTGTATATGGAAGCAATTAAGAATTTGTTAGCAATTTAACCAAACCCAACAAGTTTAAATATAAAAATAAAAGAAGAAGTCCTCGAATGTTTCTGGCATCCGAGGGCTTTTTTACGTGATTAGGAAATTACTTTGTAATACTTCTTAAAAAAATGTCAATATCTGTATCAGAAATGACAATACCCGAATCGTTTTTTTATTGAAGAATGGCTATACGGCTGTCTGTATTGCCAGTCCACTGGCCTGGTTCGGTGTGTGCACTGCTGATTCCCTGCTATTACAGGATGATGAAAAGCAGCGCACAGACAGCTTAAATTGTGGACTCCATATTGACTTGAAAAAACAGATATTTCTCGGTATTATTATTGGGAATATCTGGTTTTTTGTGAGAAAAATCGAAGAAAGATAATTTTTATACGGTTATGTCATTCGATGATAGCTGTTTAGAGGAAAAGGGAGAAATTTAAAATGAATGAAATTATAAAAAGTTTATATAATAGAAAATCCATGCGCGTATACGAAGAAAAGTCCATTCCGCAGGAGATGAAGAAGGTCATCCTTGAAGCTGCAACCCAGGCGCCTACAGCAGGCTGTCAGCAACTTTATACTATTTTGGACATTACAGATGAAAAATTGAAAAAGGCTTTATCTGAGACCTGCGACTACCAGCCATTTATTGCGAAAGCACCTATGGTACTGGTTTTCTGTGCTGACTGCAAGAAGTGGTATGATGCATATCTGGAAGCTGGCTGTGAGCCAAGAAAACCAGGTATAGGAGACCTTATGCTTGCGGTGACAGACACGGCAATTGCCGCACAAAATGCAGTTGTGGCAGCGGAGAGCTTTGGTATCGGTTCCTGCTACATTGGTGATATTATGGAAAATTATGAGAAACAAAGAAGACTTCTGAACTTGCCTGATTATGTTTTTCCAGCTGTTATGCTGGTATTTGGCTGGCCCACCCAGCAGCAAAAGAATCGCCCTAAACCCCAGAGATGTGCACAGGAACATATTGTCCATGAGAATACCTACCGCAGTATGGACGACACTGAACTTCGTGAAATGTTGAGTCACCAATACAAAAATTCCACCTTCGAAGACTGGTGCAAAGCCTTCTGCAAAAGAAAATATAATTCCGATTTTTCAAAAGAAATGACACGGTCGGTGGGGGAATATCTGAAGCAGTTTGAGTGAATATTGCAGTTTTTAGAATTACTTATATCAGGGAAAAGGAGAACAATAGGATGTTCAGAATTGGAATAGCAGAGGATGATCCCTCATTCCAGAAGACAATTTCCGAATATATTGAGCGTTACAAAAAAGAAACAAATATAGATATCCAGGCGTCTTTTTTTCAAGATGGAAATGAATTGGTATTTAAATACGAACCCATATATGATGTTCTTTTACTGGACATTGAAATGCCAAAAATGAATGGTATGGATGCTGCCAGAGAAATCCGAAAAAGGGATCAAAGAGTGCTGATTATATTTATAACCAACATGGCGCAATATGCAATCAATGGTTACGAAGTGGGTGCCTTGGACTTTGTCCTGAAGCCTATAAAATATTTTTCTTTTTCTATGAAACTGGAAAAAGCCCTGAAGTCTGTGAAAGGCCAGGAGTCTGTTAATATTCTGTTGGAATACAAAGACGGGATGAAAAAAGTGTCCTCCGATGAGATTGTTTATGTGGAGATTCGTGATCACTGGCTGCATATTTTTACGGTAGATGAAGAATATCAGCTTCTTTCTACCCTGAAAGAATTTGCGGCAAAATTGGCAGACTATCATTTTATCTGCTGCAGCAGTTCCTTTTGCATTAACATGAAATACGTCACAGATTTTCAAAAGGATATTATAACCTTGAATGATAAAACAGAATTAAAAGTCAGCCGATCGAAGAAAAAAGAGGTAAAACAGGCATTACTTGATTATTACAAAGGAGGGCTGCGCTGATGGTATCAGAAATTTTATCCCAAATTCCCATATACATAGGACATGCATTTTTTTCAATCAACGTGTTCCCAATCATACTGTTATTTTCAATTGGAATTCAGAAAAGAAAACACTTTGCATGGCGAATTGTCCTTGGCTTTCTGATATCCGTATGTTGTTCTGCGCCCTTTTCTCATGGGCTTTTTACATACATCATGCAGTTTACCTTGTTTGTATTCAGCAGTTATTTTGCATACGAAATTTCCTGGAAAGAGGCTTTGTATAGCGTTACATGTGCCTATGCAGTACAGCATATCAGCTATTGTGTATATCTGATTTTGTTTCGACCAGTTCATGGAATACCGGTTTATGCACCGGCATATATTGTGTGTGCAGTGTGCATTGCACTTTTGCTGTACTGGTTTATCGGAAGAAAATTACCTGAAAATGGACATTATGATGTGGATATTCGTTTCTCTATGATGTCGTTTTTCCTTATTATCATGCTCGCTCTGGGGCTTAGTATTGCAGCAGATACCATGTTTAATGCAGAAGAAAATAATCTCTATTACCTATGTAAAGCATACGATCTGATTTGTTGTCTGTTTGTATTATGGGAACAGATGGATTACAAAAATAAATTGAATAAACAGAGAGAGCAGGATCTGGAAAAACAGGTTCGGCTGAAACAAAAGGAATTGTTCCGGCTGAGACAGGATGATGTGGAGCGGATCAATCTGATCTGCCATGATCTAAAAAAACAGCTGGAGCCACTGAAGCTTTTCTCAGATGAAGAACAGCAAAAAGCATACTATGAACAGGTGTGTAAAACTATCCAGTCTTATGATTCTCAAGTGGAAACCGGAAGTAAAGTTCTGGATACTTTGCTGTCCCAGAAAAGACTGGTATGCATGAAAAATAACATAGAATTAACCTGTGTGGCAGACGGGAAGAAAATGGATTTTATATCTGCTGTGGATTTATATACTATTCTTGGAAATGTAATTGACAACGCAATTGAGAGTGTACTTATGGTTTCTGACGAAGAGAAAAAAGTGATTTCCACATCTATTTGGACCAAGGGAAATCTGCTCCTTATTCAGATACAGAATTATATGGAAAACGAGAAAATAAACTTTTCAGAAGGGCTTCCTGTGACTACAAAAAATGCACATGATGGTCACGGATATGGGTTGAAAAGTGTGCAAAAATGTGTGGAAAAATATAATGGAAGTATGGATATTACAGCGGAAAATCACATGTTCAGCCTGACGATTATTATACCTGTCGCAAAATAAAGTGCAAATTACGAAATCTGGAATGCCTGTTACGAAATCTTAAAATATCCTTTTTGAGTATGTGTTAAGCTCCTGACCATGATGAACGCGCGGTCATGAAAAGCAAAAAACAATATTTATTGTTGATCAAATGGGAGGAAACATATGAAAATCAAGAAGGAAATCACCCGTGGTCTGGGTGCTGTTTCAGCTTGTCTGCTTACAGTTGTGTCCATAGGAACTCCTGTGGCAGAGGCCTATGAGGGCAGACTAAACACAGTGCTTGGCATTGAAACTACAAAGACAGTTTCGGATGAAGGCTTAGATGTTGATACAGATTATTATAAAAGCGATTATGGAACTGATATTTATGATGGAGATAAGCTGCAGCAGCTGGAGGATGATGCGGCAGCACAGGCAGTTGCAGAACAGGAAGAAGGTTCTGTTCTTTTGAAAAATGACAACAATGCACTTCCACTGGCGGCTGGAAGCAGCATTACACTTTTTGGACAAAATTCTATTGAGAGTACGGAAAGTGTAGCTGGAAGTACAGGTTTTGGCGGTCCGCAATCCTACTCAGGACCTTTTTACAGTTATCATTCTACGGCTAATTCTACCCAGGAACTGGTAACTTATCTTGGAGCAATGGAGTCCGTTTATGATGTTAATCAGACAATGGTAAAGGCTTATCAGGAGAGCGGTTATATGCGTGTAAAATCTGTTGACGATCCGCAGATTGGAGAAGCACCAGCAGATTTTTACACAGAAAATCTGAAAAATAGCTGGCAGGATCAGTATAATGATGCAGCTGTTGTTATGCTTACAAGACAGGCAAGTGAGGATTGTGACCTTCTTCTTGAAGATTCAGAGGGAATCAGTCAGCTGGCTCTTCATCAGGACGAAAAAGATCTTTTGAATATGCTGAAAGAACAGAAAGAGCAGGGCGTATTTAAGAAAATTATTCTTCTTGTAAATTCTAACTGGGCTATGGAGCTTGGAGACCTGGATGATTATGATGTGGATGCATGCCTGTGGATTGGTTCCCCTGGTATTGTTGGATTTACAGGTGTTGTAAATCTGCTTCAAGGAGAGGCGAACCCATCTGGAAAACTGGTTGATACCTATGCGAAAAATTCCCTGTCAGCTCCGGCTATCACCTATGCACAGATGAAAAATACGCCAGAGTGGGCGAATCTGGATGAGGTTCTGGAATATTGTTCAGACAGCGATCAGTATGTTTCCAACTATCTGATCTATGCAGAGGATATTTATGTAGGATATAAATATTATGAAACCCGTTATGAGGATACCGTACTTGGAAACGGAAATGCAGACAGTATAGTTGGTTCCTCAACTGGAAAAGCATGGAATTATAATGACGAAATCGCTTATCCATTTGGCTATGGACTTTCCTACACAACCTTTTCCCAGACCCTTGATGGTGTAGAGTATGACGAAACAACAGATACTTACAACGTAAAAGTTACCGTGACAAATACTGGTGATGTAGCTGGAAAATCTGTTGCAGAAGTCTATGCACAGACCCCATATGGGGATTATGAAAAAGAGAACAATGTGGAGAAATCTGCAGTCCAGGTTGTGGGCTTTGATAAGACAGATATCCTGGCGCCAGGTGCTTCTGAGACACTGGAAATTCCAGTAGAAAGATATCTCCTTGCAAGCTACGATTACACCAATGCCAAAGGCTATATTTTAAGCGAAGGCGATTATTACTTTGCCATCGGCGATGATGCACACGATGCCCTGAACAATATTCTTGCTGCAAAAGGTGCCAAGGGAATGACAGATGCATTGGGCGAGAAGGCTAAAGGAGATGCAGAGAAAGCATACTCCTGGAACAATGCAAAACTGGATACAGAGTCCTATAAAATGTCCCGCTATTCTGATATGGAAGTAACAAACCAGTTCGACGATGCCAATTTAAATAACCTTGGAACAGACACTGTAACTTATCTTTCCAGAAGTGACTGGGAGGGAACATATCCAGCAGAGCAGGTTTCTGTAACTGCAACTGAGGATATGATGAAAACTTTAAATGGTGATCTTTATACAGAACCAGAAGATGCACCATCTGTAGATGATTTTACCCAGGGAGTAGATGCTGGCATTAACTTTGTTGCAATGAAAGATGTAGATTACGATGACGATGCCACATGGGATAAATTCCTTGACCAACTCACGGTAGAAGAAATGGCTTCTATTCTCCCTGACCAGAACGGTTCTGTACTAGTTGAGAGTATTGCAATGCCGTCTACCTACCGTGGGGATGATATGGACTGTTTGGAGCAGGTAACTTTCAAACTTACTGGAAAATCCGGTATTGTATGGCCTTCCACCGTTGTTATGACCTGCACCTGGAATAAAGATGATGTTGCGAAACGAAGCAGCATGACTGCAAATGAAGCTTATTTTATGGGCGCAACAGAAATCTGGTCTGGCGGCCCGAACTGCCATCGTACACAGTTTAACGGACGAGCTTCTGCTTACTATTCTGAAGATGGAAACATGGGATATCTGGTAGGAACTGTTGTTGCTGAAAACGTTCAGAAATATGGAATTATCCTTGGCTATAAACACATGGTTGTAAACGACCAGGAAGCACATCGTGAGAGTGCGGCAACCTTTACCAATGAACAGGCTCTTCGTGAGCAGTATCTGCGAGCTTTTGAGGGAGCTTATACAAAAGGCGGCGCAATGGGTTGTATGACAGCATTTAACAGAATCGGCTGCACTTACTGCGGAAGCTCCTCAGCACTTCTTACAACTGTTATGAGAGGAGAATGGGCTTACAAAGGACATGTTACTTCTGATGCGGTTGTAAATATGGATTACAAGAAACATTATACTTCTAACATTACAGCAGGACTTGACTACTGGTGCTGGGATATGGCAGGATTCGGAGCTTCCGATGATTCTTCTGTAGTGCTCAGTAAAGACATGGTTACGGAAGCCATCGAAAATGGTGACGGTTACATGCTTCAGACTCTGCGTAATGCAACCAAGCACAATGTTTATGCACAGGTTCATTCTATCCTGATTAATGGACTGGATGAAACCTCTCATGTAGTACATATTACTCCATGGTGGAAAACAGCTTTGAAAGCGGCAACAATTGGATTTGGAACAATTACTATACTGTTTATTGTACTTTACTATCTGGAAATGCTGGTTTGGAGTAAAAAGAGAGGAGAAAATGCATAATGAATATCAAAGATAAGATATTAGGAAAAAGAATCAGCGGCATTTTTAATGCATTAAATATTCTGCTCGGCCTGTTCTGCATTATTTATTACAGTATCAACGCAAACCGTGTAAATGAGTTTAATAAAGCTGTTGATTTTTATCTTGTACTGGCCATTATGTGCTGTGGGATTTACGTATTTGCAGATTATGTGATTGCGGATATTTTCAATCTGATTGCAGTTGTGTTTATTACACTTTCCATTGGAAAAATGATCGTAAACAGTATCAACACTTTTGCAGATGCCTTGAACGGAATTTCCATGTTCGGTTCTTCTGGTGTGATCGGTTATATTATTGTGACAGCGGTGGTTATGGTTATCATGCTGGTGCTGGAAATCGTATCCTGTTTCCTGAGCAGAGAGAAAAAGAATGCAATGAAGGTGGTTGTTTCTGAAAAATAATTTCAGAAGTGTAAAACTTAATTATAAAAAAATCCGACAGAACAGGTATGAAAATACCATCTGTCGGATCTTTTTTTATCTGTTTGTAGTTCTTAACAAACTATGTTCGCAAATATACTGGAACACAAAATAAAAAATAATTCCCTTTGAAACGGTGGAAAGTGTCAGTGCCCACCAGATTCCATTCAGTCCCAGTGCAGTGTTTGACAGAACCAGTGCAAGGGGGATTCGTATAACAGTCAGGCCAACGCTGATCAGACTGCAAAGCTGTGTCCGTCCAAGACCAGACAGGGCACCCACAGTCATCATTTCCACGCTGAGAAAAATTTCGGAAAATCCGATGATTCGCAGGTAATCAACGGAAAGCCGGATAACTTCCTCCTCGTGGAAAAAGAGCACAGAAATCTGCCGCGGGAAAAATACAAAGGCAATAGTGATCAGTGCAGCCCAGCATATCAGAAGCCGAATGGAAATATGGTATCCTGATTTGATTCGATCTTTTTTTCCTGCTCCGTAGTTCTGCCCCATGAAAGCGTTCAGGGCGGAGCCAAAACCATCAGCTGTGTTCCAGGAAAGGGACTCAATCTGTCCGCCTACACGCTGTACGGCAATAGCACCGTCCCCGAATCCGGAAACCATTCGGGTGAGTATCATGGAGATGATACAGTAAAGGCTTCCTTGAAGCGCAGTGGGGGTTCCAATGCGAAAGACACCTTTTAAACAGGCAATATCCGGTCGTGAAAGCAGACGGATTTTGTGTAGTACATTGGCTTCACCGTGGTCACGGAGAATTTCTGTAACAAGGATCAGCAGAACTATAATCTGTGCGGTAACAGTTGCAACTGCTGCTCCTACAACTTCTAATCTGGGAAATGGTCCTACACCAAGAACAAGAAGCGGATCAAGGATCATATTCAGTATCAGGCCAAAGAAGTTTGCCTTCAATGGTGTTTTGGAATCGCCCTGGGCTGTGAAAAGACCTGTCAGCACCTGGGAAAGGAAGGAAAACAGGATCAGCCCGCAGGTGATCCGCATATAAATTCTGGCACTGTTGTAAGTTTCTGCATCATTTAATGCAAAAAAATGCAGCAGCGGATTCGTAAATAACATACTGATCAAGGTAACAAAAAGAGAGAAGAGTATGGTAAGCTGCAGAGCCGCCTGTGCAAAGCCTGCGGCAGTCTTCTGGTCACCTCTTCCAAGGGAATGCGCCATGTTTACCTGTCCTCCCATTCTTGCCAGGGAAGAAAGTCCCTGGGAGAGCCAGACATACATACCTCCCACGCCCACACCCGCCACTGCTTTAGAGCCCAGCATTCCTATCCATGCCATATCTGTAATGTTGTAGGCGGTAGACAGGAAGGAAGAAGCCATGATTGGCAGTGCCAGCTCAGACAAAGTCCGTAAAATAGGACCGGAGGTGAGATTTAATTGTTTCTTTTTCATTTTAGATCTCCTGAAAATAGTAAAGTATCATTATTATACCATAGAAAACGCATTTTAAGAAGATGAAATATGACTTGAAAAGTTACTATTCACTCCGTGACCAGTAACTCGCTTCGCGATGCACAGAAATCATGCATTCGCATGATTTCGCGCCGCAATTCTCGGGTTTTTTGTGAACTTTGTTCACAAAAAACACCTCGCGGAATGTTACCAGTGAACAGTAACCTTGAAAATACTCTAAAGCCTGTTTGAAAAAGCCTAATGTGAAAAAAATATGAAATTATGTTCCATACCTTGACTTTTAAAAGAATGAATGTTATATTACAAATAGAACAAAAATAAAAGTTATTTCCCGTGGATGTTCGGGAGATGGACAACAGCATTCCCCGGAAGAGATTCCGGGGAATTTGTAGATACTGAATAGTTACAATAAATTGACATTACTGTATTCAGAAAATATATTACAAAGTATATGGATGAAAGCTGTGGGCAGTAATGAATTTATTTCGCAATATGAGGAGTCAGAGGTGACCAGTATGGGAGCAAAGAGAGATTATTATGAAGTGCTGGGAATCAGTCGCAGCGCGGATAAAGATGCTATAAAGAAAGCTTATCGTAAGATGGCAAAGAAATACCATCCGGATTCAAACGCGGGAAATCCGGATGCTGAAGAAAAGTTTAAGGAAGTCACAGAAGCATATAATGTGCTCAGTGACCCTGAGAAGAAAAAACTCTATGATCAGTTCGGTCATGCAGCATTTGAAGAAGGTGCTGGCGGTGCCGGATATGGTGAAGGTGGCTTTAATAGAAACGGTGGCTTTGACGGCTCTGGATTCAGTGGCTTTGGCGGTTTTGGAAATAGTCATAGCGGTGCTTACAGAAGTCCGGATGGCAGCTATCAGGAATTTCATTTCGAAGGTGGTGACATGGACGATATTCTGAAGAATCTGTTTGGAGGAGGCTTCGGAGGAGGAAGTAATTCTGGAAAGGCTGGTTCCGCACACGGATTTGGAGGAAGCGGTTTTGGTCACTCTGGTTTTGAAAACGGCTCTTTTAGAAGCGGATTTAATGGTAGTTTCGGCAGTGGAGGTTTTGATGGTACCGGTTATGGAGATGGCTTTGGAAACAGCTGCAATAGCGGCTTTAGTGGCAGTCACCAGCAGAAAGGCCAGGACCTGAACGCAGAAATTTCCATCAGCTTCAACGAGGCAGCATTTGGTTGCGACAAGCTGATTAATCTTTCTGGTGCAGACGGCAGTGGCAAACAGACTCTGAAAGTTCACATTCCTGCCGGAATTGACAACGGCAAGAGTATCCGTCTGAGAGGCAAAGGAAATCCAGGTTACGGAGGTGCTCCCGCAGGGGATCTTCTTCTGAAGGTTCATGTAGGCGAGCGCCCTGGCTTTGAGCGAAAAGGCACCGACGTTTACACCACCGTAAATGTGCCGTTCATCACAGCTGCTCTGGGCGGTGAGGCAAAAGTCCAGACCCTGAATGGCCAGGTAATGTGCCGTATCCCGGAAGGCACACAGTCTGGCAGCAAGATCCGTCTGAAAGGAAAAGGTATCCAGGCAATGGGAAAAGCTGGAGTCTACGGTGATCTGTACGTAACCGTCCAGGTTCAGGTACCGAGAAATTTAAGCGAGGAATCCAAACGGAAACTTCGTGAATTTGATACCAGTACCAGAATGGCTGGTACAAGAGGAAGCCGAACAGCGTAAAATTGCCTGCTATTAAATAACTATTTATTAAATAAGCGAAAGGTACAATATAGCTTACATGTATAAAATTTGGTTTGCTAAATCTAAGCTGAATGCATGTAAGCAGTTTGTTTCTATGTCTTGATCATAATCCGAAATCGGACTAAATCTATTAAAAAAGGTCCGATTTCGGATTTTTTGTGCTGCTTTACAGATCGGGAAAGCAAAAAGGAGAGAAAACGCATATGGCAGAAGCTCTGGGATTGACCGGTTCTGTGTCCTGTCTGGTGAAGAATAAAAAGAAATATCATTATTATTAGAAAAAACACTATATTTCTTGAAAAAATGATATTGATTTAAGTACATGAATTGTGGCATGATATAAACATGTATGTTAAACTGTAATAAGTGTAACAATATATGCTAAAGTATGATGCTTTTGAACAGGGAGGAAAAAATGGGAAATCAGAGAGAATGTGGCGTGCTGCTTCCAATCAGTAGTCTGCCTTCAAAATACGGAATTGGATGTTTTTCAAAAAGTGCCTATGAGTTTGTGGATCAGTTGAGGGCAGCTGGACAGGGCTGTTGGCAGATTCTGCCCCTTGGACCAACCAGCTACGGTGATTCACCTTATCAGTCTTTTTCCACCTTTGCAGGAAATCCTTATTTTATCAGTCTGGAAGACCTGATCGAAGAGGGCGTGCTTACGGAAAAAGAGTGTGATGCTGTGGATTTTGGTTCCAGAGAAGATGATGTGGATTATGAGAAAATTTACAAAGGACGATACAAACTTCTTCGTAAAGCCTATGAGAGAAGCGATATTTCCAAAAATCCTGACTTTGTAAGATTCCAGCAGGAGCAGGCGCATTGGCTTGGCGATTATGCACTTTTTATGGCGGTGAAGGATCGTTTTGAGGGAATTCCGTGGACAGAATGGGCGGAGGACATCCGTCTTCGCTGGAATAATGCACTGGATTATTACAGAAAAGAACTGTATTTTGAAATTGAATTCCAGGAGTATATGCAGTTCAAATTTTATGAACAGTGGGCGAAACTGAAAGCGTATGCAAACAGAAGAGGAATTCGTATTATCGGAGATATTCCGATCTATGTTGCCATGGACAGCGCAGATACCTGGGCAAATCCAGGACTTTTCAAACTGGATGAAAATAACGAGCCTACACAGGTAGCCGGATGTCCGCCAGATGGATTTTCTGCAACAGGACAGCTTTGGGGAAATCCGCTGTACAGATGGGATGTGCATAAAAATACCGGATTCGAGTGGTGGATCAAACGTCTGGCACATTGCTTTAATATGTATGATGTTGTCCGCATTGATCATTTCCGTGGATTTGATGAATATTATGCGATTCCATATGGTGACAAGGATGCAAAACGTGGCTGGTGGGAAAAAGGACCTGGAATGGATCTTTTCCGCACCGTTTCCTATCGGTTGGGACACAAGGACATTATTGCTGAGGACCTTGGTTTCATGACTGATTCTGTGAAGCGTCTTGTGGAAGAGAGCGGTTATCCAAACATGAAGGTAATCGAGTTTGCCTTTGATGAGCGGGATACTGGAAATGCCAGTGATTATCTGCCTCATAACTACACAAATAACTGTGTGGTTTATACCGGAACCCACGACAATGAGACACTGCTTGGCTGGTATGGGGATATCACTCCTGAGGAGCGTCATATGGTTCGGGAATATCTGTGGAACTTCCACGATGATGAGAAAGGCATCTGCCGGAATATGATCCGTCTGGTTATGGGAAGTGTAGCCGGAAGATGTATTATTCCGATTCAGGATTATCTGCAGCTTGATAATTCTGCCCGCATTAATCAGCCATCCACTCTGGGAACAAACTGGAAGTGGCGCCTGAAAGAAGGACAGTTCAGCAAAGAATTGCAGAAGGAAATGCTGACGCTGGCAACCAGATTCGGAAGGAAAAACTGGACCCCGGATCCGGTGGAAGAGAAAAAGGAATAAATTTAATATTTAATCAGTTGTTGCATAAAAAAAAGTAGAAGAGTAAAATTGAGGGCAAGGGTGTTTGCCCTCAATTTTGTATATACGGAGAGCTGAAAAGTTTGTGCTTTTCATAAAAAACATGAGGAGGAAACTAAGTTGGAAATTGAGAGAAAGTTTCTTATTAAGAGAGAAAACCTTCCGGAAAACCTGGAACAGTATCCAAGCAAGGCAATTGAGCAGGGCTATCTGTGCACAGAGCCGGTAGTGCGGATCCGCAAATCCAATGACAATTACTATCTGACTTATAAATCAAAGGGACTTCTGGCAAGAGAGGAATACAATCTGCCGCTGACAAAAGAAGCTTATGAGCACTTAAAACCCAAAGCAGACGGAATCGTGATCTCCAAGATCCGCTATGTGATCCCCGAGAAAGACGGCCTGTCCATCGAACTGGACGTGTTCAAAGCCCCCTACGAAGGTCTTCTCCTGGCAGAAGTGGAATTCCCAAACGAAGAAGCCGCTCACGCTTACCAGCCGCCAAAGTGGTTCGGGGAGGATGTGACGTATTCCACAGAGTATCACAACAGTACCTTGAGTAAAGGAGTGGGAGTGTAAAATCTCCCATAAATTGCAGTACACATCTTATATCTTGGAGATGCTGGTACTATAATAAACTCGTTCGCAGATATAGTTCATTGGTAGAACATCAGCTTCCCAAGCTGAGGGGCGGGGCGATTTCCGTTATTTGCTTATAAGTGACTGACCGCAGAGATGCGGTTTTTTTGTGAAAAAAAGCGCATCCTAGAACTTGAAAAATAAAGTTCACAAAATTTTCAAATTTAAAATATGTATTTTGTACAAAAAAAATAAAAAATGAGAAAGTCTATTGACAAATCCGATAATCGAAAATATAATAAATTCAGATTTCACAAGTAAACCGCTTTACTAAACCGTTCCACTAAACCGATTTACCAAAATCTGATATTGAGAAAAAAAGATTAGTTAATTTTTTTTATTTGTTTAGTAAACCGCTTCACTAATTGGACAAAATAGGATATACTGGCATTAAGTTAGAAACAAAAAGTTTGGTTTCTGACAGTAAGAGTTGAGGTGAGGGATTTATGGCAGATAAAAAAGTAACAATAGCAGAGGTGGCAAAGAGGGCTGGAGTATCGAAGACAACAATTTCAAATTGAACAAAATCGCTGCGCGATGGCCTGCCAAGGCTATGGCGCAGTTTTTCTTTACACTTTAATAAAAAGCAGTGGAAACCAAGTCCTACAAGTAGTATTGTTAAGTCACCACA
>NZ_JBDPGY010000067.1:0-1071 GCF_039841815.1 Ruminococcus sp. 1001136sp1
TAGACTCAACTGACGGAACAGCAGGTCTTACACCTTACGGTAAGACAATAAATGTAGTGACTTTCAAGTCACACAAAACAATTGGCATCACTGTGCAATATTACTCTTTCCACATTTTCACCTTTCCTTTTTTAGAACGTGTGTTCTTTTCTATATAGGCATTATATATCGCTTTTAAATCTTTATAAAGTGGCAAATATGTCATTTTTATGGATTTTAACGCTTGAAAAGTGGGGAATACATTCGAGAAGAACCAATCATTTATCAATTTCCACGAAGAACTCTCAGTCTCTATGATCTCCCGGTTTCAGCTGGAACAGGACAATTCCTTGATTCCGACCGTTTTTCCGAAATTGAAGTTGGTGATGAAGTATCTTCCAGTGCTGACTTCGGTGTCCGGGTATGTGGTGACAGCATGGAGCCTCTCTATCTGGATGGACAGATCATCTGGATTCATAAACAAGAAACACTTGAAGAAGGAGAAATCGGTGTCTTCTTCCTTGATGGTGATGCTTATGTAAAGAAATATCATCAATCCGATTCCGGTATTCAGCTTATTTCTCTAAATAAAAAATATGCCCCTATCCAAGTCACTTCCGGATCCACCTTAAAAACTTTTGGAAAAGTAGTTGGCTAATTTTAAAAGGCTGATGGTTCAGAACGAGGACCTGGATTATTTCGGACTCTGCAGTTCATTAAATGCTACTCCGGAACTAATGAGCTTTAAATTATACAGCCTGACAAAACGAGGCCAGGCTTATCATATGCCGATGGAGATTCAGAGCAATTTCCTGGCAAAATAAAGTAAATAAAGATCCTGTTCTATATATCATAGTATGAACAGGATCTTTTTATAATGATTTATTTTCTATCTAAAATTTTATTAAACCGACTAAAGACTCCATAGTTTGTGTGTTTGACTTACTGTTTATATCTATCTTCTCCTAAATATTTTTCTAGTCATTGCAATATAAAATTGCTTATACAGTCTCTTCCTTAAGAGTCCTGGTATTCTGGATAATATACAGAGCGACCGATATGACCATCATTATAGCGCACAAACCAATCAAC
>NZ_JBDPGY010000068.1:0-1018 GCF_039841815.1 Ruminococcus sp. 1001136sp1
TGGTGGGCACTCTGAGGAGACTGCCAGGGATAACCTGGAGGAAGGCGGGGATGACGTCAAATCATCATGCCCCTTATGATTTGGGCTACACACGTGCTACAATGGCGTAAACAAAGGGAAGCGAACCCGCGAGGGTGGGCAAATCTCAAAAATAACGTCCCAGTTCGGACTGCAGTCTGCAACTCGACTGCACGAAGCTGGAATCGCTAGTAATCGCGGATCAGAATGCCGCGGTGAATACGTTCCCGGGTCTTGTACACACCGCCCGTCACACCATGGGAGTCAGTAACGCCCGAAGTCAGTGACCTAACCGCAAGGGAGGAGCTGCCGAAGGCGGGACCGATGACTGGGGTGAAGTCGTAACAAGGTAGCCGTATCGGAAGGTGCGGCTGGATCACCTCCTTTCTAAGGAAGAAGTAGAGAAGAAAAATGTGTTTTACTGTTGAGTTATCAAGGAAAAAGAGGTAGTTCTGCTGCGCAGAACAAGCTTATTTACTAAGCTCGGAAGTACCTCGCCAAGTAAATAAAGCTTCCGGTGTCGATGCGCTTAGGGGAAACACCCGTTCCCATCCCGAACACGACGGTTAAGACCTGAGCGGCCGATGGTACTGCATTGGAGACGATGTGGGAGAGCAGGTGGGCGCCGGATCAAAGAAAAAAACAAGTGGGTAACTTGTTCATATAGAAACAGACACCGGTAAGTGAGTTCTGTCGGAAACAGAACGGTAAAAGACGAAGACCGAGAGACTGGTGTTAACCCGATCAGTAGGGAAGTGCTGTTATGATAACTGGTTTTACCAGTGATTAGAGGTTTTAAATGGAAGATATCTGATGTTTAAGATTTCTAATGACTGATAAAATATCAGTCAAAGTTATACAATGTACCTTGAAAACTGCATACATGTAAATTTGATTAAAGTTTAATCAAATATCCTTGATACAAACGTTAAAACGTAAGATAGGAAGACATCGATTTAGTCTGTGAGAGCAGACAAAGATCAACAATGAGAATCAAAAG